>DAINOB010000129.1:0-6767 GCA_036735585.1 Cytophagales bacterium
GGCCTCTTCTGGTCCCTATCTTTAATCTGTGGCTTGTCAAGCTTGTATAGTGCCGCTACCTCATGATAATTCTCATAATTTGGACCCTCTACACCCCGCGCAAAAAATCCAGGTACTACCACCAATCGCACGATCCAATCCTTGGTAAATTGGGAATTCAGTGAATCCAAACGCACATTTCCCTCCATAAACAAGCGTGCATCTACTTCTGTGAAATCATAATTATAAGCCACCAAGCCTGAATCTGTAAAGACTGTTTGTGGTAAAAGTCTCCAAATATCTAGTTGAAGATCCTCATCAAATCCCCATAAAAAATACACCAACAATTTATCTGAATTGAGCATTCTAAACCCATTTGGGAAGGGTACAAAAACCTCAAAGTTGTTAGAGGTATCAAAATCAATGTTTTCAAACTCAAAGACAAAAGCCTCTGGGCCTGGATTGCCCTGACTTCCTGTTGAGCCTCTAGGTCCGGGAGCTCCATCTCTTCCTCGGCAAGCTCCTAGTAGCAATAGCCCCAGCAGCATTAATTGTAAGGTTCTTTTCATAGCCGAATCCCGAGACAAAAGGCAAGCCAATTTATTATAACCCTTATTCCTTCTCCTGAATTAGAACTGAATTACAAGCCAATGCCTATTTTACTTAGCTTCGCCCTCTTATTTAAAACCACCTTATTCATCATTATGGCTGAGTATCGCCCGCAGGAAATCGAAAAGAAATGGCAGGACTGCTGGGAACAACACCAGACTTTTAAAGTAGCTGCATTTACAGATCGCCCCAAATACTATGTTTTAGATATGTTCCCCTATCCTAGTGGGGCAGGACTTCATGTGGGGCATCCTTTGGGCTATATAGCCACAGATATTGTTGCTAGATACAAGCGCCATAAAGGCTTTCATGTACTACATCCTGCGGGATTTGATGCCTTTGGTTTGCCTGCTGAGCAATATGCGATTCAAACAGGGCAGCACCCTGCCATTACTACTGCCAGAAATATTGCCACCTACAAAGAACAAATGCGCAAACTAGGCTTCAACTATGATTGGAGTAGAGAAGTACAAACCTGCGCTCCAGAATACTACCGATGGACTCAGTGGATTTTTATTCAAATCTTTCATAGCTGGTATGATCTGGAATTGCAAAAAGCTAGACCTATCGCTGAATTGGAGAAGATTTTTTCAGAAAAAGGAAATATTTCTGTGAAGGCTGTTTGTGATGAGGATACTGCCGCCTTCTCCTCAGAAGAATGGAAACAGATGCAAGATGCTGACAGACAAAAACTATTGTTGAAATATAGACTGGCTTATCTGGCTGAAACCACCGTAAACTGGTGCCCTGCTTTAGGAACTGTACTCTCCAACGATGAGGTAAAGGACGGGTTTTCAGAAAGAGGGGGACACCCTGTGGAGCGCAAAAACATGCTTCAATGGATGATGCGCATTACAGCCTATGCAGATCGCCTGTTGGCAGGGTTAGATACCTTGGATTGGCCCGAACCTGTAAAAGAAATTCAGCGCAATTGGATAGGTAAGAGTTTTGGAGCTCAGTTTGGGTTTTCTGTCAAAGGCTTTGATCATGTAGGCAAAATATCAGTATTCACCACCAGACCCGATACGATATTCGGAGTCACTTTTGTCACCTTGGCCCCCGAACATCCCCTAGTAAATCAAATTACTACTGGTGATCAACGCCAAGCAGTGGAAGATTATGTCATAAAAGCCAAAAATCGATCTGAGCGTGATCGCATGAGCGATGTAAAAACCATCAGTGGCGTATTCACGGGTGCTTATGTTTTACATCCCTTTACGGGAGCAGAGATACCAGTCTGGGTGGGTGATTATGTATTGGCAGGTTATGGCACTGGGGCGGTAATGGCTGTACCTGCGCATGACAGTCGCGACCATGCTTTTGCCTTACATTTCGGAATTCCTATCAAACAGGTGATTAATCCGGAGCAAGCATGGGACTTCTCGAAAGCAGCTTGGGATCAAAAATCGGGAGTACTTATCAACTCCGATTTTCTTGATGGATTGCAAGTGTATGATGCCATACAAGCATGCATATCTAAGTTAGAAAGCTCGAATTTGGGCAGCGGCCTAACCAATTTTCGATTGAGAGATGCAATTTTCACCCGTCAACGCTATTGGGGAGAGCCTTTGCCGATATTCTTTAAGGAAGGTGTGCCCTATACTTTACCTGAAAGTGAACTTCCTCTACAGCTTCCTGAAGTAGATAAATACTTGCCAACAGAAGATGGTGCTCCACCTTTAGGTAGAGCTACTCATTGGAATTATGAGCCCGGAAAAGGGATCGTAGAAAATGGAATGGGGTATCCCTTGGAACTAAGCACTATGCCTGGCTGGGCGGGTAGCAGCTGGTATTGGTTCAGATATATGGATGCACAAAATGCGACTGATTTCGCCTCAAGGGATGCCTTGAATTACTGGGGAGCTGTAGACCTCTATATGGGAGGAGCCGAACATGCCACAGGTCATCTATTGTATTCAAGATTCTGGTGCAAAATATTGTACGATCTAGGCCATGTTCCTATAGATGAGCCTTTTACAAAATTGATTAATCAGGGAATGATTCAGGGAGTAAGTGCTATCCTGAAAGATAATAAGAAAGCAAAAATTTTACTTTCTGACAGTGTATCCTTGGAGCATTTAGATCAACAAGGTTACAACCCAGAGGAGTTTTACCCTCAGAATATAGACATTCGTTTGATCGACAAATCAGGATATATATCTGTGAAAGATCTGATTCAATGGCGCTCAGATTACCAAAATTATCAAATTATTTATGGAACAGATGAGGAAAAAGAATCCTCAAAAATTTTAACCAGTGCCTTGGTTGAAAAAATGTCAAAATCTAAATACAACGTGGTGAATCCAGATGATATCTGCGCTACCTACGGTGCAGATACTTTACGATTGTATGAAATGTTTCTTGGACCCCTAGAGCAATCAAAACCATGGAACACTCATGGGATTGATGGGGTGCAGCGGTTTTTGCGAAAACTATGGAATTTGTTCCATGATGATCAGGACAATTTTTTTGTGAGTGATTCCGAACCTAGCAGCGATGAGCTTAAGGTATTGCATAAAACCATCAAAAAAATAGAGGAAGATATGGAGCGATTTTCCTTTAATACCTCTGTAAGCTCATTTATGATTTGCGTGAATGAGCTTCAAAGCTTAAAATGTAACAAGCGAAAAATTCTTGAGCCATTGGTCATTTTGATCAGCCCCTTTGCACCACACCTAGCAGAAGAACTTTGGAGCCACTTGGGTAATTCCGAGACAGTAAGTGAAGCATCATTTCCTACTTTCAACTCAGAATATTTAATAGAATCGGTATTTACGTATCCCGTTTCAGTGAATGGAAAACATCGTGCAAACATAGAATTGCCACTAAATATGCCTGCAAAAGAGCTGGAAGAAACTGCATTGGCCCATCCCGCAGTTCAAAAATGGACTGAGGGAAAAGCTCCTAAAAAAGTGATTGTAGTGCCAGGGAGAATTATCAATATAGTGGTGTAGTCTTAAAAAAATAATTCCTTAAAATTCCTCCTCGTCCTCTTCTTCCTCAGTTTTCTGAGGTTTTATAGGCTTGCGCTGTTGTCTTGGATCATTACCAAATTCATCTAGCAATTCCTCAGGCAATAGGTATGGAACCTTTTTTATTTCGCCCTTTCGTTTCTTTCTGCGCTCCTCTTTTTCAAAGGCCCTTATTTCAGCACGTTCCTGCTTTTCCATGAGTTTTTTCAATTTCTCATCTTCCACCTCTTGTCCTGCTTTACTTTCCTTCTTTGGTTTTGGCTTTGGTAAGTAGGGTCCTAAAATCAAAAAATAGCTGACCTGATCTTGATTTATTTCTGTGCGGATAGGTTCACGACTCACATCAGATACAGGTTCTTCCACACTATCTCCTAAAACTATAAATGCCTGAGTGGTATCAGGTTTACTAGCAAAAAGAGGCACCATTTCTACCGTATTGATGGCCCTCCAGCGTTTCCGCTCTGTCAGTTTAGGTAAGATGCCATACTTCAACTGTTGGCGTGGAGGCATATCAGGGGGAACAGTATCTTCTTCCACGATA
The DNA here is from genome assembly GCA_036735585.1 of Cytophagales bacterium. Lineage (GTDB taxonomy): Bacteria > Bacteroidota > Bacteroidia > Cytophagales > JAIYAX01 > JAIYAX01. Next base: position 4,102 of record DAINOB010000129.1, read on the forward strand.
TTAAAGCCACTGAAACGCATTTCAGCCATAGATCTATCCTGAATGAAATAACTCTGATAGGCTGGGCAAATCATTTTTTTCTTGCATGAAAAAAATATTCCTGAGACACACAAAAGCATCAGAAATTTCATCCACACCTTACCAAAAATTTGTCTCAAAGTTTACTACTCGATTGGAATGGGGCAAAAGTAACCAAAAACCTAGGTATTAACCCACAAGAAATCATGGAGATACATCGATATACTGATATTTATGCTTTAGGGGTGGTAACACTTTTTTGTATTTTGTTGTTGTGTACTAATAGAAAATACTGTTATTTTTGAACTATGAGAAATTTATTGCTACTGTCTGCCATCTTCATCATCGGTCTATTTGGCATATTATTTACCTACAAACTTAGTACTGTAGCTCATGAGCGATTAAAGGCATCAAAGTATGCGCAAAAGAATCTCCCTTATAAGTTTCGGGATAAAAAATCGCCAAAGTCTCAAGCTACACCTGATGGATTTTGGGCTCAAGATTTTGAAGCAACCAAAGACCCACAAACTGGTCAATATCATACCGAAAGACTCGTAGCTGCTTGGAGTAAAATGAATCAAGAATTCTCTGGGATCAGCTCTAGACGCGGCTCTGAAGGTGTAAGCCTTACCAACACCAAATGGACTGAAAGAGGGCCTGCCAATGTATCGGGTAGAACTAGGGCCATCATGCTTGATCCAAATGATCCTAGTAAAAGAACTGTATTTGCAGGGGGCGTGAATGGTGGAATATGGAAAACTACCAATATCCAAAATGATAGACCCAACTGGGTAAAGATAGATGACTTTATGGAAGTGTTGTCAATTAGTTGGCTTACTTATGACCCTTCCAATACGCAGGTTTTCTACGCTACAACAGGAGAAGGTTATGGAAATGGTGATGCAGCACGAGGCGCAGGGCTTTTCAAGTCGACCAACGGTGGCCAAAGTTGGCTTCAGTTGGCATCTACTGCTAATTTTGACTATTGTCAAAGGGTATTGGTGACAAAAACAGGTACTGTTCTATTAGCTACAAATCAAGGTCTTTATCGATCTACCAATGGAGGTTCTACTTTTAATTTTGTCTTAGGATCGGGATCAGTTTCAGGGGCTAACTCTAATGTGGTATATGATATCGATGAGTCCAGTGATAGCACGTTATTGGCTACTTTAAACGGAAGTATTCACCGCTCCACAAACGATGGAGCCACATGGTCTGCAGCATTACTCTTGCCAACAGATTTTTTAGCAAACAGAATTGAACTTGCTTTTGCACCCTCTGACCCAAATTATGTATATGCTATAGTCGCTTTAGGCAGTGTAGTGAACGGAATACTGCGATCTACAAATAAGGGATCAACATGGGAACTCAGAAATGAGCCGGAAGGCTTAGGCATGCCTCCAGGGGATATCAGTAGAGGGCAGGCTTGGTATGACCTCTGTATAGATGTTTCCCCCGCAGATAAGGAAATGTTTTACGTAGGAGGCATAGACTTGTACCGCACCTCTGATGGAGGACTTAACTGGACCATGGTATCCCAGTGGTTTGGTGGATTTGGCTTACAAGAAGTTCATGCAGATCAGCACATTATTTACTACGAACCGGGCAATGGTAATGTATGCTATTTTGGAAATGATGGTGGAATCTACCGAACTTCAAATGCGGCTGCAGCGGAGATGCCAACCATTTCAAGTAGAAAAGATAACTACAACATTACACAGTTTTATGCTTGTGCACTACACCCTGGAAAAGATGTAGAATACATGCTTGCAGGTGCTCAGGACAATGGCAGCCAACGATTCAGCCGTGTAGGTATGAACAATACTTTTGAAGTGACTGGTGGTGATGGTGCTTTCTGCCATATCAGCCAAACAAATCCCTCTAATCAGTGGACTTCGTATATTTTTAATAGTTATTACCGCTCTACCAATGGAGGAGTGACTTTTGTATCTTCTGATCTCCCTGACAATACTGGGGCCTCTTTTATTAACCCCTCTGACTATGACAACAAGGGCAACATCATGTATTTGAGTGACAACCCAGGAACATTTTTCAGATGGATCGACCCAACTCGAACTGGTTTTCAGCATAAAGTAAGTTGCGCAGCTTTTGGCGGGGGACGCGTCACCTCTGTTTATGTATCGGATAGCATTGCACATCGAGTGTATTTTGGATTGAGTAATGGGAGAATCGTACGTGTACAAAATGTAAACAACGCTAGTATCCTAAGCACAAACGGTACTTGGCTGAACCAATTTGCAGGAATGCCTTTTGGAACTATTTCATGTATTACAGAAGATCCTAAAGACCCGAATCATTTAATGGCTACTTACAGCAATTTTGGTGTTAATAGTGTTTGGGAATCCAAGAATGGCGGTTCTACATGGACTTCAGTAGAGGGTAATCTAAGTGGAGGCAATGGGTATGACTTTCCTTTTAGAAATGTCTTAATTTCTCCCGTAGAAAGTCATAAGGCTATTGTTGCTACAGAATTAGGAGTATGGGCAACAGATTCCCTTAGAGGAAGCAATACCACTTGGTTTCCTGCGAATAATGGATTAGCAAACACTCGCGTAACTATGTTGCAAAGAAGGGCATCAGATAACTTTGTCATTGCATCTACGCATGGCAGAGGGCTTTATTCCACA
>DAINOB010000130.1:0-6760 GCA_036735585.1 Cytophagales bacterium
CTATCTCTCTCACCAAAGAAAGTGCTGCATCAACATCTACTAGATTATTGTAGCTTAAATCCTTGCCATTGAGCTGATCAAAAACACCATTTAAATCCCCAAAATACACCGCATTTTGATGCGGATTTTCTCCATAGCGCAAGGGCGTAGAAGTAAGTATACTTTGTTTAAAAGCAGGCAGGCTATCTGGTTTACTCAGGTAATAATAAATTTGGGTATCGTAGTGGGAGGTCACTTTGAAGGCCTCTGCTGCAAGCCAACCTCTTTGGTGTTCATTCAAATTTCCTTTTTGTGTTTCTAACCATTCCTTCACTTGGCAATATTGATCTTGTGATGAGACAACAGCTACAGAAGTATGGTTTTTAGCTGCTGCACGCAGTAAACTAATGCCCCCGATATCAATCTTTTCGATAATCTCTTCATGAGAAGCACCTGCTGCTACAGTTTTTTCAAAAGGATACAGGTCCACTACCACCAAATCAATGGAAGGTATGACATGCCTTTCAGCCTCAGATTCATCTGTGCCTCTTCGATAGAGAATTCCTCCAAATACTTTTGGGTGTAGTGTTTTTACCCTACCCCCAAATACTTCGGGGAAACCTGTTAGATCTTCAACGGCCGTGACCTCAATACCCAAAGACTGAATGTACTGTAAGGTGCCTCCTGTAGAATAAATTTGGACGCCATACTGATGAAGAACGCCTACGAGGGGTTCAAGTCCTGTTTTGTCAAATACTGATATCAGTGCAGAGCGGAGTGGGATTGCATTCATTTGAAAAATGTAAAAGACAAAATTAACCTAATTTAGAGTTTGCAGGGCATACTGTTCTACTACCGTGGGCAGGTGTTGATACTCCAACTGATGAATCTTTAAAGCCAAGCTTTCAGGAGAATCAGCTTTGTCCACAGTCACCTCAGCTTGAAACAGTATTCTGCCTCTATCATATTCCTCACTTACCAGATGAATGCTAATCCCAGAGCTAGGTTCTCCAGCCTCGAGCACAGCCTGATGTACTCTGATTCCATACATGCCATGCCCTCCAAATTTGGGCAAAAGTGATGGATGAATATTAATGATTCGTTCTGGCCATTCTGCGATAACTTGTGTCGGGATTTTTCTTAAAAAACCAGCTAGGACTATTAAATCTACTTTGGCCGATCGTAAAACTTCTCCTAAAACATCCGCTGATTCTACTTCATCATTACTTAAAATAGCTACTGGAACTCCTAGACTTTTAGACTTCTGAATTACTCCTGCATTAGGCTTATTGCTTACTACCAGTACTACCCGAATGATGCTATGGTTACTGAAATGTTGTATAAGATTTTGGGCATTGGTGCCGCTTCCAGAGGCCAAAATGGCAAGATTAATTTTCATGTATACTTTTAAAAAAGCTAAATTAAAGTCATGCTTCCCAGACCGACAAGCATGATGATTTTACACCATAAACTCAGGCCTCGAAAATGTGAAGTAGTATCAGCCCTGTACGTGCGGTGCAGCAACACGGCAAGCATAGCCAAGACTGCCACAAAATAAACCCATAAATGATCGATGCCGGCAAGAGATACCATTGGCAACAACACTATGCCAAAACTAATGATCAGGATAAAGACAAATACCTTTGATTTTCTGATCCCAAAAACTATCGGAAGCGTGCGACATCCAAAAGCTTTATCGCCTTTTCGGTCCTCAATATCCTTATAAATCTCTCGTATCATATTGATAAAAAAGGCAAACACCGCATACATGACCACAAGATAACCATGACCTTGATATACTAACGACACTACCAACAAGGAGGCAGAAGCAAGTGCTGCTATAGCGATGTTTCCCCAAAGTATGGTTCGCTTAAGCTGATTGGAATAAGCCCAAAGAAGAAATCCTGAGAAAAAATGGACAACCCCTACTTGCCAATGAATGGAAAAGCCCATAAAGACACCAGCCATATTAAGAAGCAAATGCCCCCAAATACCCACCCTACGTTTGAGCTTGGTTCCAAAAACTACCCTTTTGGGTTTGTTGATGGTATCAATTTTTACGTCGTAATAGTCATTAATGATGTAGCCTGCCGCAGCTATAAAAACGGTGGATAGGGTTAAAATAAATAGGATTGGATCAGTAATATGGGACTTCCATTCACTTTTTGGACCTACTAAAAATATCCTGACCAAATACTGTGTAGCTGCCAATATCATGAGATTTCCGATGCGAATAAGCTTGAAAATAGCTGATAATGAGAATATTACTAATTTACTAGGGCCTTCTCGCATGAACACGATTTGATGAGTTTCCAAAGGTACTTACTTGATGCCTAAAGAAATTATTTGTCCTTAATTTGATACCTATTGACTTTAATAAAAAGACTTGTACCTTTGAAACGGTAAAGACAGAAGTTCGATAGACCAGCTAAACCAACATGAAGGGACATTTCTTTGAAGTGTCCTTTCTGTATTTTAGGGCTCCTCAAAGTAACAATCTTCAAGCCCCATCCTTCTTAGCTTCTCTTCTATGCCTTTCAGCCCCTGTAGTCCACCTGTATGGATAAAAAGTATGGTAGAATTCTTTTCAAAATATCCTTCTGACATTAAATGATACACTGCAAATAGTGTTTTGGCTGTGTACACAGGGTCAAGCTTTAGTGTATGCGTACGGTAAATTTGATTCATGAAATCAACCAAAGCAGCAGTAACTTTAGCATAGCCTCCATGCTCATAGCCATTCAGCACGGTATAGTTATTTCGGTATGCATCACCCATCAATTCTTTTACCCAACCCTCTTCTGCACCATTTCCTTTCAAGCAACTGATTCCTAGTGCTTTAGAATCGTGCGGTATAGCTCGAGCCAATCCCGCTAAGGTACCTCCTGTTCCTAAGGCCGTCACCCAATAATCTACAGTATGCGGTACTTCCGCAACCAAGTCTGCCAGCCCAAGAACACCTAAAGGATTAGAACCTCCCTCTGGTATGATATAGTACTGTGCAAATTCGCCTTGGAGAAAGTCGGTTGAGTTTTTTCTATAATGGTATTCCTCTCTACTAAGCCACAGAATTTTTGTACCGAAATCATGAGCAGCTTGTAGTGTGAAACCGGCCTTCTGAGGTTGCTCTCCTCTGATGTAAAACGTACACGGAATTTTAAACAGATAACATGCTGCACTTAAAGCATAAAGGTGATTTGAATATGCTCCACCAAAACTTAATATGCCTTCATACTGCCCTTTAGAATACATTTCAAGATTGTATTTCAGCTTTCTCCACTTATTTCCCGATACCAAAGGATGGAGCAAATCATCCCTTTTTACAAGTAGAGTTACTTCTGCACAATCAGTTGCATTATCTTGCAATCTTTGCACCGGAGAAGGAGCATGAGCCAACATAGCTGCAAATAAGCACAATGGACCAAGAGGAAGAAAGAAACTGGCAGGAAGAAGAAGAGGAATTGTTTGAGCATTTCAATTTGCTTGTGGACAAAGGCCAAACACCTGTCAGAATAGATCGATTTCTGACTGATAAAATTCAGAATGCCACGCGAAATAAAATTCAGCAAGCCATAGACGCTGGGGCTGTTCGTGTCAACCAAGAAAAGATCAAAAGCAATTATAAAGTAAAGCCTTTAGATCGAGTAATCATTGCTCTGCCAAAACCCCCGCGTGATACAGATGTGGGCCCTGAAAACATCACTTTGGATATCATTTATGAAGATGATGACCTATTGGTAGTCAACAAATCGGCTGGAATGGTGGTGCATCCTGCTTTTAACAACTGGACAGGTACTTTGGTAAATGCTTTAGTCTATCATTTTGAATCACTGCCTACTGGCAGAAATGGCGAAGGCAGACCAGGATTGGTACATCGTATAGATAAGGACACCAGTGGATTGTTGGTAATAGCCAAGTCAGAACGGGCAATGGCACATTTGGCACGGCAATTTTTCGACCACAGCATTGAGCGCACGTATCTCGCTTTGGTTTGGGGTGTTCCAGATCCCCCCTCTGGTACCATCATAGCTCCTCTGGGTCGCCACCCCAAAGACAGAAGGGTGACCACAATAATCGAAGAAGAAGAGGGTGGAAAGCATGCTGTAACTCATTTTAAGGTTCTAAAAGATCTCTATTATGTTTCTCTAATTCAGTGCAAATTAGAAACTGGGCGTACCCATCAAATAAGAGCGCACATGAAACATCTTGGGCACCCACTTTTCAATGATGCCACCTATGGAGGAGATAAGATTCTAAAGGGAACTTCCTTTTCTAAGTACAAGCAGTTTGTTGACAATTGCTTCAAAATGTTGCCCAGACAAGCGCTCCACGCACTGTCACTAGGATTTGAGCATCCCATCAGTGGAAAATGGATGCAGTTTGAGCAGCCGCTGCCTGAGGATATGAGATCTACCCTAGAAAAATGGGAGAAATATAAAGTTCATCAAGACTCCGATTAGTTCAAAATTCACCCTTTACCGATTTCGTTTTTTTCACTCAATTTGCATTATGAATAACCCATCCTTTAAAATATCATTTCTCACAATAAGTGTTATTGTTCTTCTACATTCTGCTCCTATTCAGGCTCAGAGCATTCGTCTAGAACAAGCACCTATTGAGCATCTTCTTCAAGAGATCAGTGAGAAGAGAATAGAAGAATACTTAAGCATAATTGCCTCTGACTCTCTGCAGGGTAGAGAAACTGGTAAACCCGGTCAGAAGATGGCTGCTGAATACATTGCCAATCATTTTAAAAGTTTGGGCTTAAAAAGCTTCGAAAAAGAGAATCCAGATAAAGCGTACTATCAACAATTTATGCTTTACCGTACCATCACCGAAGAAATCACCATCAACACTTCGAAAGGAAAGCTTAGTTACCCCAATGACTTTTTCTGTTTGATTGCCCCTGATATTGCTCAACCCAAGCCCTTAGCAGCACTATGGGCAGGCACAGCAACGGACTGGGCACAAATGGACACCATAAACCTCAATCCGCTTTTTGCACAATCCTGGTTGGTAATCACCAATGATGCAGAAAATCAACGCTCCAATCCTCAAGGAATGAACTATAATCGCTTTTTGGATCTAGCCAAAAAAGCAGGTGCACAAGGGCTGATTGTAGCTATGCCTCAAGATGCTTTTAACAACAGCAGTAAATCCTACAAGTATTATGCAGAGAATCCTAGTTTGAACTTAAATCCACCTAGAGAAGGTATTCCCTTGATTTATATGGGCTTCAAAAGTGCATCAAAGCTTCTTGGTATCGCTGAAAAACAATTGTATGCCGCACAGCAGAATAAAAAGAAGTTGGCGATTAAGCCTTCCAAAAGCAGTAATAGCATAAAGTCGATAAAGAGGACGGAAGAGGTAGCCACTGAAAATGTACTTGGCTACGTAGAAGGTAGCGTATTTCCCAACGAATTTGTGATCCTTACTGCACATTACGATCATTTGGGTGTTAATGAGAATGGAGAGATATTCAATGGAGCCGATGATGATGGCTCTGGCACAGTAGCAGTGATGGAAATAGCAAGGGCCTTTGCTAAAGCAGCAGAGCAAGGCATAAGACCCCTACGATCGGTGATGTTTATGACTGTATCAGGTGAGGAAAAAGGGCTTTTGGGATCTAAATATTATGTCAATCATCATTTGGTGCCATTAGACCAAACAGTGGTAAACCTGAACATTGACATGGTGGGCAGAATAGACAAAACCTACAAAGACAATCCAGATTATGTGTACCTTATTGGGTCGGATAAGCTTTCTACTGAGCTACATGAAATCAATGAAATGGTAAATATGCAATGCTGTGGGTTGAAGCTAGATTATAAATACAACAGTGAAGACGATCCTAATCGCTTTTACTACCGCTCCGATCACTACAATTTTGCTAAAAATGGCATTCCTGTCATCTTTTACTTTAATGGAACGCACGAAGACTATCACCGACCAACTGATGTAATTGATAAAATCGATTATGATAAAATCAGGAAGATATCAAGATTGATATTTAATACTGCCTGGGAAGTGGCGAACCGTTCCGAAAGAATCGTGGTTGACAAACCATAGCACTTAAGATCATGGACAAACGGTTTATCAGCAATACCGAGATAGCATTTGATCTCGAACACAGGCGCAAGATCAATTTCAATATTGATAAGTATGACGCTGCAGTAGTTCAAGGCAAGGGTCAATATACAGATCACGAACTGGCACGTGTGCGGGCCTCCTACCTCAAAACTCAGGTGATGGAGAACTTAGATAAGTATCTGATTGAGTTTGAATCCAATTTCCAAAAAAACGGTGGCCGTGTGTTCTGGGCCTCAGATAAAAAAGATGCCTTAGACGAAATCATCAGGATATTTGAATCCCGAGGCGCAAAATCCATGGTGAAGTCAAAGTCAATGACTACAGAGGAGATCGAGCTCAATGAATATCTTGAGCATCATGGAATAGAATCCATTGAAACTGATCTGGGAGAGTTTATTGTACAGCTTGCAGGGCAAAAACCATATCATATTGTGACACCTGCCATGCACATGTCCAAGGCTGATGTTTCAAAGCTATTTCATGAGAAGCTGAACACTCCCCCAACTGACGATGCCACTGAGCTTGCTCTGACTGCTCGTAGATTGCTAAGAAGTAAGTATACTGAAGCCGATATTGGGGTCACGGGGGCCAATTTTATCCTACCCGATATAGGTGGAATTGCTATTACTGAAAACGAAGGCAATGGAAGACTTTCCTTTACATTTCCGAAAGTGCATATAGCAGTGGTGGG
>DAINOB010000131.1:0-6728 GCA_036735585.1 Cytophagales bacterium
AAAACAAAGGTTTTTTTATAAATAATACTGACATCCCAGTGCAGGCAAAGACAATCATTACAATAACTACTTGCCACAAGGAATCAAGATTCCAATGGTTTTTGAGTCTAGTTAAAATATTTTTCATCCAATGATTAAAATGACATTAAATACTCGGTGAGAACAACGTCCAAGGGAAAAAGTTAGGGGTGGCAGCTTTAGCTTTAAGCTCCTTTCCAGAAATTGGATGAACGAAGGACAATTCACTGGAGTGAAGCGCTATGGCACCCTTATCAGGTAAGGATCTTTTGGCCCCGTACTTCAGATCTCCTACGATAGTGTGGCCAATAGCAGACAGCTGCACCCGTATCTGATGATGTCTGCCAGTTTCCAAATTTACTTTCAAGAGTGCATATCTGTCAGAAAGTGTTATTGTCTCATAATTAAGGATAGCTTTTTTGGCTTGCTTATGAGAGGCACTAACTACCTTACTTTTGTTAAGAGCAGCATCCTTGATTAAGTTATGTTCCAATTTTGCTTGAAGTAACTCTGGTGATCCTTCTACTACTGCCAGATATGTCTTGGTCACTTGTCTGTCATGAAAAAGCTTATTCATTCGTTCTAAACCCTTAGATGTTTTTGCCAGCACTACAAGGCCACTTACAGGCCTATCTATTCTGTGGATCAACCCACAAAAAGCACTTCCAGGTTTTTGATATTTTTCAATTAAATAGTCTTGCACCCATGATATTAAGTGAGGATCGCCAGTATCATCCCCCTGTACCAACATACCTCCAGGCTTATGGACTAGAATCAAGTGATTGTCCTCATACACTACAGTAGGTGTATCAATAACATTCATCTTGGCTCGGAAATGTATTGCTTTTAATATCTGCAATGTATTGCGTAACAGCATCAGTCATAATGGTATGAAGATCAGCGTATCTTCTAAGAAACCTTGGCTTGAAGTCTACATTAATACCCAGCATATCATGCGCTACCAATACTTGTCCATCTACCTGAGGTCCTGCACCAATACCAATCACAGGAATATGAAGCATGGCTGATACTTTAGCTGCTAATGACGCAGGTATTTTTTCAAGCACGATGGCAAAACACCCTGTTTCTTCCAACAATAGCGCATCAGCAATAAGTTTTTCAGCTTCTGCGTCTTCCTTTGCTCTTACGCTGTAGGTTCCAAACTTATAGATGGACTGAGGCGTAAGCCCTAAATGACCCATTACAGGGACACCAGCGGTCAGAATTCGAGCTATAGATTCCTTAATTTCCGCTCCCCCTTCCATTTTTACAGCGTGTCCTCCACTTTCCTTCATTATTCTGATAGCACTTCGCAAAGCTTCACTGCTGTTGCCTTGGTAAGAACCAAATGGCATATCCACCACCACCAATGCTCTTGTTACTGCCCTAACCACAGAGGCTGCATGATAAATCATGTGATCGAGAGTAATAGGGAGGGTGGTTTCCTGTCCAGCCATCACATTAGAGGCTGAATCTCCAACCAATAGTATATCGATGCCTGCCTGATCAAAGATTTTAGCCATTGAAAAATCATAAGCTGTTAGCATGGAAATTTTTTCGCCTTGGCGTTTCAACTCCTGAAGGTTGTGAGTAGTCACTTTTTTGTGCTCTGGCTTGTGTACTGACATACAGAAGATTTATAGGGGTTGATTTGAGCCTGCCAAAGTAGGAAAAATCATTTTAGCATCCTTAGTCCTTACTAGTCTTAATTATTAGCGGCCAATCTGTTACCTTTGCATTTGCTTCTTAGTCAGCAGAACTATCGAATCCTTCTGTACACAAGAGATACTTTTACCCATAAAATGAAATACAATAGCCTGCGCACTTCGATTTTTAGCTTATTCATCATTGGCTCTTTATCTGCATGTTCCACCGAATTTGATGTTTTGGCTCCTTATAAGGAAGTGCCCGTGATTTATGGTCTTATAAGTATTGAAGACACTTTACATGTAATTAAAGTAAATAAAGGCTTTAATAATGAAGGTCGCGATGCCAACGATATAGCTCAAAACAATCCTGATTCGATCAATTACGGAAGCAATTTGGAAGTGCTTCTTATCAATACTATTAAAAGGGATACTTTAAGTCTAAGAGCGATAGATTCTTTACCCAAGGAAGCAGGGCTCTTTTCTTATCCAGACCAAATAACCTACGTGGGTGAAAAAATATTGAACCCTGAGGATGATTATAAACTGTTGGTGGTCAATAAAACAACAGGTACTACTGCCGATGCAAATACTGATATGGTGGGTAAAATGGAACTGGACAGAACATTGGTTAACGTTGTTGCAAATTTCTATAATACTTTCAACAACAGTTTGCTCAATCAAAGATTTGATCTATCTCTTGCCAAAAATGGCACTTATGTTTCTTTTGATGCTTATGTCAATATCATTGAATTTTACTCTGATCGAGATTCGATTTTAAAAACTGTAAGAATACAAGTAAGCTCAGGAAGGTCATTTAGTGCTAATGCCTCAAATGCTACATTTACCCTGCCTGGTGAAACCTTTGTTACGGCAATCCAAAGTGCGTTTAGCCCTGCTAATGATCCACCGACTCTTACCTCTAGAACTGCTGTAAATATTGATGTTGAAGTATATGCTTCTACAAGAGATTTCGAACGATATTTTTTGGCAAGTAGAGCCACTTCAGCCATTTCTCAGACGAGGCCATTTTTTACCAATATCAACAATGGATTAGGATTATTCACCTCCAGAGGGGTAGCTAGAAGAACCTACCCTTTGAGCGCTACTACGCCTATTCTACTAAGGCAGCGATTGCCGGATTACAAATTCTGAGATTTTCTGACAGTTTGTCACAATTTGTTGCGTGGCACAAGGCTTGTCCCTTATACAATACGATTTTGTATTAATTAAGAAAATTCATCAGCACAATGGGTAAGATTATAGGAATAGATCTGGGCACTACAAATTCATGCGTAGCCGTAATGGAAGGAAATGAACCTCTAGTGATCCCAAATAGTGAAGGCAAGAGAACCACCCCTTCCGTAGTAGCATTTATGGATAATGGCAAGGGTGAAAGAAAAGTGGGAGATCCTGCCAAACGACAAGCCATAACCAACGCAAAAAACACGATTTTCTCTGTAAAGAGATTTATGGGGAAAAAATATGCGCAGACACAAATAGATGCTAACTCAATCCCTTACGAATTAACTAAAGGCAACAACGATGTGCCTATGGTAAGGATAGGTGACAGAACGTATACTCCACAAGAGATCTCTGCAATGATTCTTCAGAAAATGAAAAGTACAGCCGAGGAATATTTAGGGACAACTGTTACTGAAGCCGTTATCACCGTTCCTGCATATTTTAACGATGCTGAACGCCAAGCAACAAAAGAAGCAGGTCAAATAGCTGGTTTGGATGTAAAAAGAATCATCAATGAACCCACTGCAGCTGCTCTAGCTTATGGCCTCGATAAAAGGAATAAGGATATGAAAATAGCTGTCTTTGATTTAGGAGGAGGTACATTCGATGTATCTGTTCTTGAACTTGGCGATGGCGTATTTGAAGTGAAAGCAACGGATGGAGACACAAGACTTGGTGGTGATGATTTTGATCAAGTAATCATTGATTGGTTAGCAGATGAATTCCTCGCTGACGAACGTATTGACCTTAGAAAAGATCCAATGGCCCTTCAAAGATTGAAGGAAGCAGCAGAGAAGGCAAAAATAGAACTGTCTAGTTCAGCCAATACCGAAATCAATTTGCCCTATATTATGCCTGTAGATGGCATCCCAAAGCACTTGGTAAGGTCCTTATCCAGATCTAAATTCGAGCAACTTGCCGATTCATTGTTCAGACGCACCTTAGAGCCATGCGCACGTGCTATGAAGAATGCGGGAATGACCAACGCAGATATTGATGAAGTAATTTTAGTTGGTGGATCCACCAGAATACCAAGAATTCAGGAAGAGGTAGAAAAATTCTTTGGCAAGAAACCCTCAAAAGGTGTTAATCCTGACGAAGTAGTGGCCATAGGTGCTGCTATTCAAGGTGGTGTACTTACAGGAGAGGTGAAAGATGTTCTATTATTGGATGTAACGCCACTATCATTAGGTATAGAGACTATGGGTGGAGTATTCACCAAATTGATTGAGTCCAATACCACAATCCCAACTAGGAAATCAGAAGTATTCTCCACTGCTTCTGACAATCAACCCAGTGTAGAAATCCATGTTCTTCAAGGTGAAAGAGCCCTAGCAAAAGACAACAGGACCATAGGAAGATTTCACTTAGACGGTATTCCGCCTGCACCAAGAGGCATCCCTCAAATTGAAGTTACCTTCGATATTGATGCCAATGGTATTCTGAATGTTTCTGCAAAAGACAAGGGGACAAATAAAGAACAGAAGATTAGAATTGAAGCTTCGTCTGGCCTTACAGATCAGGAAATAGAAAACATGCGGAATGAAGCTCGTGCTAATGAAGAGGCAGACAAAAAGGCGAAAGAAACTATTGAAAAAGTAAATGCTGCCGATTCTATGATATTCCAAACCGAAAAGCAGCTTAAGGAATTCGAAAGTAAGCTTTCAGATACTAATAAGACGGCTATTCAAACTTCATTAGATGATCTGAAAAAAGCACATGCAGCACAAGACTTGGGTGGTATCGATGCGGCTTTAGCAGCCTTAAATACTGCCTGGCAGTCGGCCTCTCAAGAAATGTACGCAGCTGGCGGACCTAGTGAATCTGGGCAGCCACAGGATTCTGACACTCAGACATCTACGGCAGATTCTGTCACTGATGTTGACTTTGAAGAAGTGGACGGAAATAAAAAGTAAAAAGAAAAAGCCCCGAATTCGGGGCTTTTTCTTTTCTATTTCTTTGGTAGGCTTTCCATAATTTTAAATTCCACCCTTCTGTTGCCCGCAGAACCATCAGGGCTATCAACACCAAAGATAGGTCTTGAACCTCCGTACCCCTTGGTCTCTATCCTTTTTGATGGAATTCCTTTTTCTACCAAATAATTTTTAACCACTATACACCTGTCTTTTGACAAACGTAAGTTATATCCTTTATCTCCTTCAGGCTCAGTATGTCCTTCCAATAAGAGCATGATATTGGGGTTTTCCTTCATATACGTAGCCACTTTATTTAGGGCTTCCTGACCTGTTTTTAAGATTGCGCTGTTAAGCTCAAATTCCAAATTCTTTACCTCTAGGTAGTCGCTTTTTTTCGTTCCATGCAGTTTAATTAACAACAGTTCCTTATTAGATAAATCTAGTTCACGCATAGCTGGCAGGTATCCTGTAGAATTGACCACCAAATTATAGTTGCTCCCACCTTTTAACACAAACGTGAATTGTCCAGATTTGCCGTCATTGCTTATAATTCTTACGCTATCTGGCTCCATAAATGGCTCAAACTTGAGAGTGGCATATACAGGCTTACCTGTTTCTGCATCGATGATTTTACCTGTAATGGTAAAATTCTCTTGGGCTACTGCTAAACCACATCCAAAGGACAGGCTCAATATCAGGGAAAAAATGATTGTTTTCATTAGAATCTATAGAGTTGGTTTGTTTTAAGGAAATCCTCTTCAGAGAACGCTGGGTTGACCAAGAGATTGTGATATTGATACTCCTCATACAGTCCTTTTTCATCATATACTTTGAAGTGAACAGGGAGCATACTTTCTTTAAGTATTGTTATTTCCATTCTTCTCGCATAATCATTAGTAATCAATACACTCTTGCCTTCAGGCAGTGGTGTATAAAAGCTGAGGTCAGGATTTCTATCCAGTAGAACGTATTCTCCTATATGATAACTTCTAGCTATCTGCCATGCATCTTCACCAGCGTTTACTTTGTAGGTAATCTCTTTGAAATTGGGGTTATCCAGCACTATTAAGTATGCCTTTTTCCCTTGCCAAGTCACCTCTGATTTTAAGGTAATTAACTCATTTAGCTTTTCAGCATACTTTTGAGTGAGGTGTTGAAGAATTCCAACTACATATTCAAAGCCGGACTTATATAGATTGTGATGTTGATTGCTAAGTACTCTGGGGTGCAAAGGAGAAAAATACAGCGTGATCCAAGGAAATCCATTGGGGTGAATAACACATTTGTCGCCATATTTTGCCTCATTGAACAGAACTTCCAATCCGCTTTTTGGCTCTTCCTGATAAATGTAAACCAGAAGCGGATTCAGCATAAGCTTCACTTTGGATTGTTGCCGTATGATTTGACCTTTGATTCTCTCCTTTTTCACCATAGTGTAGGAGAGTGACTTAACCTTTCTTGAACTGACAAACATAGTTCTAATGAGATCAAGTCCCTGAGAAGACTCCTGAGCAATAGCCACCTGAGATACTAGCAGCAATACACAAACAGGCAGAAACAATAATTTGTAGTTCAACACATGTAAAAGTAAAGTATAAAAAGGGACTTAAGGGAGTTGAATGCAAATGTTCTTTTCCTCGGTAAAAAAGTGAAGTGCTTCAAAGCCTCCCTCTCTACCTACTCCTGACTGTTTCATTCCACCAAAAGGTGTTCTTAAGTCTCGCACAAGCCAGCAATTGATCCAAACAATGCCACTTTTGAGGCGGTGTGCCACCTGATGCGCTTTATTTAAATTTTCTGTCCATACAGTTGCAGCCAAACCATAATGAGTCGCATTGGCCATGTGGATCACTTCCTCCATAGTGTCAAAAGGTGTGAGAGTAACTACAGGACCAAAAATTTC
>DAINOB010000132.1:0-6695 GCA_036735585.1 Cytophagales bacterium
CCTACGGCACCTTTTTCTAAATTATCTTCAGAAGTGAATTAAAACTCTCGTGGATGGATTCTCCATCGGAGATATTAAGCGTGTAATTGGCTCGCTCATAAAATGGAAGCCTATCTTTTAATGTGTTTTCAAAATATTTTGCGAGTTCCTCTCTATTCATAATACCATACTTCGGGCTTTCTTTCATTTTTTGCGACATCCACACCCTTTTAAGCCATTCTTGGGCGCTGATGGATATAAAAATGCTTGTAGTCTTTTGATTCAGAGTTTTCATCATATCTGGCAATACAACTGAACCTCCTCCCAAGCTTAACACTGCCAATTGCGTAGTATTTAAGATCTCAATAATAGTTGAGAGTTCTAATTGCCTAAAGTGTGGTTCACCAAAATTTTGAAAGATTTCCGAAATAGAAAGTCCTTCTTTCGACACAATATAGGCATCGGAGTCAATAAAGGGAATTTTTAGTTTTTCTGCCAACTGAGCACCGAGGGTGCTTTTGCCACAGGCAGGCATTCCTATTAGGGAATACAACCCACTCACTTCAAGCGCACTCTAGGATCAACTACCGAATAAAGAATATCAACTACCAAATTGATTAAAATAAATATAAAACCGATAAAGATGGTAGTACCCATCACCACTGGGAAATCAAGGTTTTCAACGGCTTTAATGGTTACCAATCCTATGCCTTTCCAGTTAAATATGTACTCGATAAAAAACGCTCCTGCCAGAAGGCCTGCCAGCCAGCCTGAAACAGCAGTAATTACAGGATTGAGTGCATTCTTAAGGGCATGATGAATGATGATGGCATTTCTTTTAAGCCCTTTGGCACGCGCTGTTCTGATAAAATCCTGTGCTAAAACCTCTAACATTGAGCCTCTGGTGAGCTGCACAATGATGGCTAGTGGTCTTAGTCCCAAAGTGAAGGCTGGAAGAATAATGTTCTTTAACTCCAAATACCTGCCACGTATAGGATCAGATACCCAAAGAGATCCTGTAAGATTGAGCCCTGTATAGTCGGCCAAATAATAACCAAAAACCATGGATACTAAAATTGCCGCCACAAAAGAAGGAGCCGATATACCCACTACGGACAATGAAATAATTGCATGATCCCAAAATGAGTTCTTTTTCAAGGCGGCTACAATTCCAAAAAACATTCCCACAGCAGTGGCAAAAATCATAGCTGCCAAAGCGAGATACAAGGTGCCCTCCAGTTGGTCAAAGATGATCTCATCTACCCGTTTGTTTGAATGAAATGACCTGCGCATGTAGGGTCTTTTTATGGCCAATACATTATCTCCCGATGTAACTAGAGCTTTGTACTCGTATTTTTTTTGATTGGAAGGGGTATCTTCATGAACACTGATAGGTGACAAATCATTTAAATACATTCCCAATTGAGCCAGCAATGGCTTATCAAGTCCAAGCTCTTTTGTAATCGCCTCGCGGGTAGAAATATCAGATCGCTGTCCTACTAACATAGACACGGGGTCGCCTGGCAAAGCGAAAAACAGAAAAAATACCGTAATCACCACACCTATTAGGACTAAAAGCCCGTAGCCGAGTTTTTTTAAGATATATGCGATCATTGTGGGCTTAGTCTTTTAAGTATGTCAGATGATTTAGGCACTACGTTGTGATGCCATTTGCCTTTCACTGTTCCGTCTTCCAAAAGCACCAGCCCGGGATTAGAACGAATGATGGTCTTAAGCACGGTAGCATCAGCAAAGTAGTAGGGAATTGCCAATTGCAGTTCATGTCTTAATTCCTTGAAACGCTCTAAATCAGAGGAGGTAACTACCCAGGCTTTAACACCATGTTGCCCTTCGAGTGATCTGGCCAATTCGTACATTTTCTTAAGTCCAGAAGTAGAGGCTTTATCGATATCCTGTACGATGATAAGCATCAATTTGCCTTCAAAGGAAATGGCTGTGGCATCGCCCTCTTCATTCCAAATGTTGTAATCGGTAATTTTAGGTTGAGCCTCAGGATTCATCAATTCCATACTCACATATTCCCAGCCGCCCTCAGTGGGATATTGATCAAAATGTTGCTGTTCTTCTCCCCTAGACATTAAGTACCTGTAGCGATATGGCTCAGAAGGTTGCATCAATTTTGGAATAGAATTGCCGATTTTATAGGCTCTAAAATCAATTACAGGCAAGAAATTGATGCAATAAAGTGCTAATGCCAAGGATAGCCCCGTACCCACAAAAGTAAATAGGGTTGCTTTACTTTCAGAAAACCAATCATTAAGACGAGACTGAAATCCCAACAGCAGCAGAATAAGAACCAGTAATACAACATCTTTACTAAATGACTGCCAAGGTGTGAGCTTAATAGCATCTCCAAAACATCCGCAGTCGGTCACTTTATTAAAATATGCGGAGTAAAAGGTAAGTCCTGTGAAAAAAACAATCAATCCCAGCAAAGCCCACAGCGTAAGTTTAAGTCTGTAGCCTGTAAGGAGTGCAATGCCCAAAGCAACCTCCAACACCACTACAAATACCGCAAGAAACAGCGCAGCAGGCGCCAGAAAATGGGTACCAAACACCTCAAAATACTCTTCTAGCTTAATAGCCATGCCCACAGGATCATTCACCTTAATCAATCCTGAAAATATAAATAGGCCTCCTACAAAAACTCTAACAATGCTTAATACGAATCTCATGTGCACTCCTACCTCTGTTATATTTGTTCTTAACGTGTTTGCGAAATTAATTACACCAAACTTTATATGCTATCTAAATCCAATAAAATCAGATCAAACCGCTTTAATTGACTCTTCCAGCAGGATTAGGCAAAACACTGCATAGTTTATCATGTCTCTATAGTTTGCATCTACCCCCTCTGATATGAGCGTTTGACCATCATTATCTTCAATTTGTTTGGTTCGATGAATCTTCATCAAAATAATATCTGTCATAGAGGAAATGCGCATCAAACGCCAAACCTCGTCATAATCGTGGTTTTTCTTTCTAAGCAAATCAAAAGTAGCTTCTATCTCTTTAGTATATCCTTCAGTCACTGTTTCTATGGATAAATCCAAGTCAGATTCATGGGATAGGTGCATTTGGATAAGTGCTATGATGCAATAGTTGATTATACCCTGAAATTCTCCACGGATATCATCTGGAATCTCCTGTTTACCTTTATCTTGGATACTTCGAATACGTTGGGCTTTGATAAAAATCTGATCTGTAATACTAGGCAATCGCATTACCCTCCATGAGGTGCCGTAGTCAGCAGTTTTTTTAAGAAAAAGCTCTTTGCATGCTTTAATTTGAGCTCTGTATTGTTGCTCTGTGAGAGTATTCAAGGTGATTGCTGTTAATTGCAGATCTATGCAGAAAAATGCTTTGGATTCTCCGCACTTTACCCTTCAAAGTAAGGGAAAAATAATGGATTTGTCCCAGCCCATAGTGATGGGAATTTTGAATGTAACTCCAGATTCTTTCTACGATGGGGGCAGCTTTTTTTCATTAGACAAGGCGGTGGAACAAGCCATGCAAATGGTAGACGAAGGGGCTTCAATTTTAGATATTGGGGGTCAATCTACCAGACCGGGCGCTACAAAGCTCAGCGCTGAGGAGGAACTAGATCGTGTGCTTCCTGTAGTAGAAAGGCTTACCAAAGTTCTGCCCCCCAAAGTATGGATCAGCGTGGATACATTCTACGCATCTGTAGCTTTAGCAACAATAAATTCAGGAGCCCATATGATCAACGACATCAGTGGTGGCACAATCGATAAAGAACTGTGGCCAACAGTTGCTTCGTTAAAAGTCCCCTATGTGCTCATGCACATGCGAGGAACCCCTGAAACTATGGCTAAGATGAATCAGTACCAAGATCTGGTGCCAGAGGTGATACAAGATCTGCAGCAAAAGGCTGCGGCTGCAAACAATGTTGGGATTCAAGATCTCATTCTAGATCCCGGCTTTGGATTCGCAAAAAATCCCAAACAAAACTTTGAGCTACTGAGGGAATTGAAAGCCTTTAAAATGGTACATTTGCCTATAGTGGTAGGTATTTCTCGAAAATCCATGATATGGAAAACACTGGGCACAAGCCCTGAGGAAGCATTAAATGGAACCACTGTTTTAAATACCATTGCTTTGCTCCATGGAGCTCAAATTTTAAGAGTGCATGATGTAAAAGAGGCTATGGAAACTGTGAAATTGATCAACGAATTGGAAAGCAATTGATTCAACTAATTAAAATAGGGTTTTTACAATTTACTTGGGTAGATGTAGTGGATGTATTGCTGGTGGCTATCCTATTGTTTAAATTGTATCAGTTATTAAAAGGCTCGATAGCCTTAAGAATATTTATTGGGCTGCTCTCTTTATATCTACTTTACCTTATTGTAAGAGCTGCCAATATGCAGTTGCTAAGCACCATATTGGGCCAATTCGCAGGGGTGGGTGTACTGGCTGCCATCATTCTTTTTCAGCAAGAAATACGTAAATTTTTACTCATCATTGGTCGCAGTACTTCCCTCAATGACAACCGCATTTTTGACAATCTTCCTTGGAGAAAAAGTCAGGCCCCGCGTTATTTTGATCTTACCCCAATTACAGATGCAGTAAGAGCCCTGAGTGCTACACATACAGGAGCACTGATTGTTTTCGCCAAAACTTCTGAACTTAAATTCTATGCAGAAAGTGGTGACTTGATGGATGCTCTGCTCTCTAAAAGATTGCTGCTCTCGATATTCAATAAAACCAGTCCGATGCATGATGGCGCGGTAATCATTGCTTATGGCCGTATAAAAGCTGCGCGATGCATATTGCCAGTTACAGAAAACCCTGACCTTCCTGCTAACTTTGGTCTGCGACACCGTGCTGCCCTCGGCATGACTGAAGTTACCGATAGTTTGGTGGTGGTAGTGTCTGAGGAAACTGGACAAATATCCTTAGTAGTGAATGGAGAAATGCATAATAATCTTACTGTCAATGAATTGAGAAAGGAGCTCACAGCCCATCTTTTCGAAGAGGGAGACAATAAAGAAGTCGAAATGCCTGCCAACACAGAGAACGCACTATAGAAAGTGATTGAATAGCAGCACTAAATTGCCTACTTTTGCGTTCTTAAATTCAATAAAATTTCCATTAATCATGACCGAGACACTTCCTTACAAAGTGAAAGATATTGCCCTAGCTGATTGGGGTAGAAAAGAAATAAAATTGGCAGAAGCTGAAATGCCTGGACTAATGACCATTCGAGAAGAATATGGTCCACAGCAGCCACTCAAAGGAGCTCGTATAGCGGGTTGCCTACACATGACCATTCAGACTGCGGTGCTGATAGAAACCCTTACAGCTTTAGGAGCAGAAGTAAGCTGGTCATCTTGCAACATATTCTCTACCCAAGATCATGCAGCTGCGGCTATAGCGGCTGCTGGTATTCCAGTTTTTGCATGGAAAGGCATGAATGAGCAAGAATTTGATTGGTGTATAGAGCAGACACTATATGCTTTCCCTAATGGTGAAGCACTCAATATGATATTGGATGATGGTGGAGACCTCACCAACATGGTTCTTGACAGATTTCCTGAGTTGGTTCCAGCCATCAAAGGCCTTTCAGAAGAAACTACAACAGGTGTCCATAGATTGTATGAGCGCGTGCGCAAAGGAACCCTTCCTATGCCTGCGATCAACGTAAATGATTCAGTAACCAAATCTAAGTTTGACAACAAGTACGGTTGTAAAGAGTCATTGGTAGATGCTATTCGTAGAGCAACCGACATCATGATGTCTGGTAAAGTGGCTGTAGTAGCTGGCTATGGTGATGTGGGAAAAGGTTCTGCTGAATCTCTGAAAGGTGCTGGGGCGCGTGTAATTGTAACTGAAATAGATCCCATTTGCGCACTACAGGCAGCAATGGATGGATTTGCAGTAATGACTATGGACGAAGCGGTAAAGCATGCCAACATATTTGTAACAGCTACCGGAAATGTAAACATCATTAAAGAGAGACATTTCAGAGCTATGCGCGACAAATCTATTGTATGTAACATTGGCCACTTTGACAATGAAATAGACATGGCTTGGTTGAATAAAAACTTTGGACATACCAAATCTGTGATAAAACCACAGGTAGACATGTATACCATTGATGGCAAAGACATTATTGTTTTGGCAGAAGGACGTTTGGTAAACTTAGGTTGCGCCATGGGCCACCCATCATTTGTAATGTCAAACTCATTCAGCAATCAGACTTTAGCGCAAATAGAACTTTGGAACAACTCAGATAACTATGAAAACAAAGTGTATGTATTGCCTAAGCACCTTGATGAAAAAGTGGCTTTCTTGCATCTGGCACATGTAGGCGCTCAGTTAGAGCAATTGGATGATGAGCAAGCCGAATATATTGGAGTATCTAAGAAAGGACCTTTCAAAGCCGAGCTTTACAGATACTAATCTCCCATTAGATTTACAAAATCAAACCCCGATTCATGATGGATCGGGGTTTTTTGTTTTTTGTTTTACCGAAAGGATGATATGAGCAGAAACAAGATTCACCACCAAAGGCCAAGCTCGAAGAGGTGATATATACTGTTTCAAAACTGCCGAACTCGAAGTCAAAGAAGAGTTAAAGAAACCTATTTTTCAAAAGGCAGAGAGGGATGACCTTGCCCAATTAGCAGAAAAGTTATCGTGAAAAACAGTATTTTAATGATTGTCTTATC
>DAINOB010000133.1:0-6638 GCA_036735585.1 Cytophagales bacterium
TGGCAGAGGAGCGTAAGACCGGAACGATAGAACTCTTGCTCACCAAGGCTGTTACCGACAGGCAAGTGGTGGTAGGCAAATTTCTGGCTGTATTGCTTCTCATTGCGGTTGCCTTGCTTTTTACGCTTCCTTATTATTTCACCATTGCCTCCATTGGGCCTATTGATCACGGAGCCACCCTATGCGGCTATCTGGGATTGCTCTTGATGAGCGGGGTCTATATCAGCTTAGGGCTGTACACCAGCAGCATTACCAACAATCAAATTGTGGCTTTTCTGTTGTCGTTGTTCATAGGCTTATTTTTTCATTTGATTTTAGATGTTTTGGCCAGCAATTTCACAGGATTGATTGGTGAAGTGCTTTCAACTTTAAGCTTATCTACCCACTTTGAAGGTATCTCCAGAGGAGTCATTGATTCCAAAGATTTGATATACTTTTTCTCCATTATCACAGTGTTTCTCTTCATGTCAGAATTGTCTTTGACCAAAAGGAATGTAATCCGATAGCCCAATTATTTGAACTATGAAAGCTGAAAAAATCTATATCACCATTTTACTAGCCATCGGAGTAGCCCTGCTGCTCAATCTTGTGGCCAATGAGTTTTTTGTACGATTTGATCTGACACAAAACGGTCAATACACACTAAGTGCTGCAACTAAAAAAATCTTAAAAGAACTGGATGAGCCCATTACGGTAAAGGCCTATTTCTCTGAAAATATGCCTCCTGACATCGCCCGTACCAAGAAAGATTTTAGGGAGTTGTTGGTAGAGTATTCCAATCGTTCGGGAGGAAATCTGGTGTATGAATTTGTAAACCCTAACGAAGATGAGGCCTCAGAGACTGAAGCCATGCAAAATGGAATTCAGCCTGTATTGATCAATGTGCGAGAAAAGGATCAAATGAAGCAGCAAAAAGCATTTCTTGGGGCTGTTATTCAAAAAGGAGAGCAAAAAGATGTAATTCCTTTTATGCAGCCTGGAGGTGCCATGGAATATGCATTAACCACCAGTATCAAGAAAATCAGCGTGGTAGATAAACCCTCTGTGGGGTTTTTACAAGGTCATGGAGAGCCTTCGCTAAGTGCCATGACACAAGCCTACAGTGCCCTCAGCATCCTTTACAGTGTGGAAGAAGTAAATCTGAGCGAATCCCCTGAGATTCCGGCCAATATGAAAACATTGGCCATAGTGGCTCCAAAAGATAGTTTATCGCCAGAGGTTTTTGCGGCTTTGGATGAATTTATGGGACGGGGTGGGAAAATTTTGGTTGCCATCAACCGTGTAGAAGGGGATTTCAGCACGGCTCAAGGAAAAGCTGTAGATACAGGTTTGGAACTTTGGCTTAGAAGAAAGGGAATTGAGGTGCAGCCAAATTTCCTTGTTGACGTCAACTGTGGCGCGGTGACAGTGCAGCAACAGCAGGGAGGCTTTGTATTCAACAATCAGGTTTCCTTTCCTTACCTCCCGATCATCAGCCAATTTGCAGAACATCCTGCCGTTCAAGGTTTGGAGTCGGTGATCTTCAAGTTTGCCTCCCCCATCAATTTCTTTGGCGATACAGGAACTCGATTTACTCCATTGCTTTTCAGTTCGGTAAAGTCGGGTGTACAGCCAAGCCCTACCTTTTTCGATATCAACAAGCGCTGGGAGGATGGTGATTTTCCTGCTTCCAATTTGGTGATCGCTGGCGCAGCAGAAGGCACATGGGGAGGCCCCTATCCTACCCGACTGTTGGTAATTGGGGATGGAGATTTTGCAGTGAATGGAGAAAGAAACCAAGCACAACAGCTTCAACCTGATAATGTGAATCTATTGGTAAACAGCATCGATTGGCTTTCTGATGATACAGGACTGATAGATTTGAGAACAAAAACGGTGACTTCTAGACCTCTTGACACACTAGAAGATGACACAAAAACTTTATTAAAATACCTTAATTTCCTTGCCCCTATTCTTTTGGCGATAGGATATGGAGTGGTAAGAGCTCAATCAAGGAAGCGTAAGCGCATGGAAAGAATGATTGATAACTGGTAAACCACAGAATTATGTCCAAGAAAAAAACCAATAGAAACTTCCTGATCATAGCGGCTGTCTTGCTGGGTATCTTGCTAGCCACTCGAATATTCAAATGGACAAGTTCGGATACCAATTACAGAGATCAGATACAGATGCCGGACACCACAGGCATTGTGAAAATAGAAATTATCCCAGGGCTCAGCAAGGGCAAACCCAAACTTACCCTTAGCAAAGAATCTGATAATTCCTGGACGATTATAGAGGGGGATAAACGCAAAAAAGCCAATCCGGCCTCAGCTGCTGACCTTTTGAATGCCATCAGCGAAATCAAGCCCAATCAATTGGTGGCTAAGAAAAAGGAGAACTGGGGAAACTATGAACTAAGTGACTCCAGTGCTACAGAAGTGTTGCTGTTCAAGAGCAATGAAGCCAAACCACAACGCATTTTCATTGGGAAGATCAGCTTCAAACAAGTGCAGGGAATGGGTGGCCAGAGCGTAGATGGCACTTCGTATGTTCGCTTAGGCGACCGACCAGAGGTTTTTGGCACCAAGGGATTTCTAAGCTTCACTTTCAATAGGGAGTTTAGCAATTTCTTAGATGGAACCCTGTATTCAGGCAATGCCTCTTCCATCCAAAAACTTGACTTTAACCTTGCTGAAACAGGAAGCTTTACACTGGAAAAGAAGGAAGGCAACTGGTATGCAGGAGAGCTGCCAATGGATTCCACCGTGATGGCAAATTATCTTAGTCAACTGGCTAGTTATCAGTCCTCCTCCTTTGCAGAAGAGCAGGAAGCAGGAGCTCAGATAGGCAAAATAACCATCTATGCAGATGCAGAATTATTGCCACCTGCTGAGCTGAGTTTATATGAAAGTACATCAGAGGAGTATTGGCTTCTACGCTCTACGCGAAATCCTGAAAATCTATTCAAACTGCTGAAAACTGCCGATTGGGAAAATAAATTTAAGGCATTAACTTATTTTCAAGGCAACACAGAAGCACAGAAATAGAGATTATTTGAGCGTGAATTTCTTATGAGTCCTATTATTAGGTAGCTTGGCATAATCCATCCAAAGCCTCTATGCACTTAAGACTCATTTTTGTTTTCCTTTTGGGGTTCATGTTTTTCAGTGTTTCCTGTAAATCACCTTCTGAAAAGAAGAATGAAGGCCAATCACAAGCGCTGCCATCTTTTGAATCCAATGACACCGCCATTATCTGGAGCTATCAGGGATGCAAGCCTGATTCGGGATACTGCACATACATCCGCTACAGATATCCGATTTTTAGCCAAAACGAACCACTCAATGTGTTGACGCTTTCACTCCTAAGCCCTTGGGATGTAGAAAGCCGCAGTAATACCAATCAAAAAGACGCAGGATCACTGTGCGCAGATTTTCAAGGTGAGTATGAAAGCTTCATGCTAGAGACGGGAAATGTATTCAAGGAAACATGGTATTTTGATCAAGATGTGTCCATCAGTGCTCAAAAAGGCCAAATCCTATGTATGAATGTATGGACCGAAGAATTCAGCGGAGGTGCGCACGGCATGCTCACACGAGATATGATGTGGGTGGATATGACGTCCAATTCAAGCATTTCTATAGACTCGCTTTTTCAGAATCAACGTGACTCCTCCTTATTGCAGCTTATAGAGCAGGAATTCAGAGCTTTGGCCGCCATTGATGCACAAACTCCCTGGGAGGAAGCCGGATTTTCATTCAAAAATGAAACATTTCAATTGCCTTCTACCATAGGCCTCACCGATCAGGGTGTGGTGTTCTATTACAGCAAATATGAGGTGGCTCCCTATGCTATGGGCGATATTGAGGTCATCATTCCCTTAGAAAAAGTACTTCCTTACTTTTCATTGGGTATAAAGCAAAAATTAGAGTTTGTACCTCTTCTTTAGCGGCTTCCGCTGTAGGTTTGAAGTTCAAGAATATCCAAGCGAGGATACGACAAGCGAAGAATTCCACTGATAAGCGAGAGAAACAGCAAGGTCATTCCAACTACTGTTAGTCCTACGTATGACAGAGGAGTTTCAAAAAAGTTGGCGTTTTGGTCAAATATCATCAGGTGACCTATGATGATTAAAAAATTAAATGCGGCCCCACTGGTCCAAAGTGTACGAGCAATAATTTGCCGTGCCTTGTATTGGTGATCTTTATCTTGAATCCAAAAAGATCTTTTCGGTATGCCTAGCAATTGAACCGGAATACGGTGTATAAAGGCAGCGAGGCCCAGAAAGATAATAGCCGAAGCAGAAGCAATCCCAATGATGGTGTTGAAATAGGCGTCTTTAGTGATATAGTAGTCAGCTATTTCATCTTGATTAAAATGTAAGGCAACAGTTTCGGCAAATAGGCTGTGCGCGTAAAAAACAGAAACCAAGAGCAATACAGTGCTGATAATCCATACAATTTTTGAAAGTGCGTTCATGAATCTATTCTTTGTTCAGAGTAATGCCCTTTTCCGTGAGCATGATTTGTTTGGCTTTGTAAAGCTTACCGATAATCTGTTTAAACACCTTTTTGCTCATTTGAAATCGCTGTCGTATTTCTTCAGGCGAAGAAAAATCACCCATAGCCAGAAAACCATCCGAATCACGAATAGTTTGAAGTATCTTCTCGGTATTGTCTTCTATTTGATGTAGCGTATTTCGATGAAGACTAAAGTCTAATTTACCATCATCTCTTACATTTTTCACAAATCCATTCACCACATCGCCCACGCTTAGAGGTCGGAATACTTCATTTTTGAACAAAATCCCCCTGTATCTTTGATTTGCCAAACACATGTAGCCAATCGGAGAGATGTCGCTGACCCAAAGCTCCATTTCATCTCCCTTTTGCAGTACTTCAGTCTCATCATCTAGAAAGGAACCTATGCGGCTGCTGGCAATGATGCGCTCAGAACGCGGATCTAGTAGTACCCTTACCACTACTTTATCACCTGCATGCACCCGAACATACTGTTCTGATTCAGGCAAAAGCAAGTCTTTTTCTAAGCCCCAATCCAGCCATGCTCCAATACCTGTGGTTTCTTTCACGGTAAGTATGGCAAACTGATCTCTAAAGGCATTGGGTACCAATGTGGTGGCTACGGGCCTATCTTCACTATCAGAGTAAACGAAGACCCGAATATAATCATCCTCTTGCAATCCCTCAGGAACATACTTATTGGGCAACAAAACTTCCCTGCCTTCCTTATCGCATAAATAGGCACCATGCGCAGTAAATCGAGTGACCTCCAACATGTTGTACTTCCCAAACTCCATAGATTAACTGCCTAAGTAATGAATGATTTTAAATGAACCCCAAAATACTAACAAGCCTAGGATTACGCTGGAACTGAGATAGAGAAAGCTTTTTAGGCTAAACATTCCTTGTACATTAAGCTCATAAATAAGGGTACTGAATGTAGAAAGCCCGCCACAAAAACCAATCATCCAAAATGCCTTTTCCCATCCTGCATCTTTTACTTGCAGCTGAAGAAAGGCTGTAAATGCTCCCAGCAGCAAACAAGCTAAAAAGTTGGACACAAGAGTGCCAAAAGGCCAATTTTGGTCGCTGAATACGAGTACCTTTCCAATAGAATATCTCAAAGCACTCCCCAAACCACCACCCATAAACACCAGCAAGATTTCTTTGATGTACGGCAAACTTTACAATCGTTTTAAGGTTTCAAAGTAACAAATCATTTTTGATAGCTTTGACTTTTTAAATCACCAAAACAAAACAATTCATGATCAGAAACATTGCTGTAATAGGTTCAGGCACCATGGGAAATGGAATTGCGCACGTATTTGCGCAGCATGGATACTCAGTATCCTTGATAGATATCAACGAAGATGCACTGAATAAAGCCTTAGGTACTATTTCAAAAAACCTAGATAGACAAGTATCTAAAGGATTACTGACTGAGGAACAGAAAGCGGATACCTTAAATCATATTGGCACCTTCACCAAAATGGAATTAGGTGTAAACAAGGCGGATTTGGTGGTGGAAGCTGCTACAGAAAACTTGGAGATCAAGCTCAACATCTTTAGAGAAGTAGATCAATTGGCTCCTGCGCATTGCATTTTGGCAAGCAACACTTCTTCCATATCGCTTACCAAAATAGCCTCTGTTACCAAAAGACCTGAGAAAGTTATTGGAATGCATTTTATGAATCCAGTACCTGTCATGAAGTTGATAGAGGTGATTAGGGGTTATGCCACTTCTGATGAGGTTACAGAGCGCATTGTGGAGCTCAGCAAAAGTTTGTATAAGACTCCTGTGGAAGTCAATGACTATCCAGGCTTCATAAGCAACCGCATTCTGATGCCAATGATCAATGAAGCCATATTCAGCTTGTATGAAGGTGTGGCTGGAGTAGAAGAGATTGATACGGTGATGAAATTGGGTATGGCACATCCTATGGGTCCCTTGCAATTGGCAGATTTTATCGGTTTAGATGTTTGCCTATCCATCCTCCATGTATTGCACGATGGCTTTGGAAACCCAAAATACTTTCCATGTCCTTTATTGGTAAATATGGTAACAGCAGGCCACAAGGGAGTAAAATCTGGAATTGGCTTTTATGATTACAGCCAAGGGGGGAAGGAATTGATCGT
>DAINOB010000134.1:0-6626 GCA_036735585.1 Cytophagales bacterium
TGTATGATTTGATTAGGACCTGTACCAATATTTAATCGGGCATTTGAAAGTGTGCCAGAGCTTATATTTGATGCATTTAGATTGGTTAAACCTGATCCGTTTCCGGTGGGGTCTAGTTTGTTATTAAATGTAGTCCAATCTGAAGCACTGAGCAAACCCGATTGTAAGCCATTTGCGGTTTGAATGTTGATGGTGGTTCCCCCTCCGATTACTGATCCTGTGCCTCCTGTGACCGTCACTCCACCAGTAGAGGTTGAAATATTGCCTAAAGTGAGGGCATTCTGCTTACTGTTAAAAGCAGTCCAATCTGCTGCTGTGAGCAAGCCTCTGGCAGTACCTGAGGCATTCGGAATATTAAATGTATGTGTAGAACCTGCTGAAACAATGTTGAAATTGGTTCCTGCTATACCAGTAGCAAAAGTCTGGGATGCTGCATTCAATCCATTGAGACTGGTAATGCCTCCACCTGCTACACCGAGACTCACCCAAATTGTACCGGTATAATACTTGATTTCGTTTGTCACATTGTCAAACACCACTAAGCCACGGTCAGCTGGCACAACCGCTATGGCATTTATCTCCGTAGTACTGAGTCTTGGTAAAAGAAAACCTTGGTTCTGCCCCGGACTAACAAGTTCTAAAACCGATCTTGGATTGGGTGAATTGGTGCCTATACCTACAGATTGTTGGGATTGAGCACCATGAGCCAATAAAAAAATTGCAACGAGGAATAAAAGGCCGTGCTTTATCATGGTATTGGATGTAAGGTTGATGGCAAATATACCCTAATCAAAGAAAAAGTAACCCAAAAACTTAGATTAATCCCTACTACTTCGCTGTGCGAGAGTCATTTCCCTTTTTCTGGGTGGCCCAGGCAAAGAGAATACGGTAAACCCTGCTGCTTTCAAATTTCTTTTAACCACTCCTTTTGCACAGTAGGTTACCAGAAAGCCCTCTTTTTTTAAAAGTTCAAAAAGCACTTTGAACCCTTCTATATCCCACATGTCAGCCTGCTTTGAGGGAGCAAAGGCATCGAAGAATACGATGTCTAGGTCGTTTGCCTGAGAGGCAAATGACTCAGGGTGGTGGAAAGAGGTATGAAGCTTTTGCAAACTAAAATACGGATTGAATTTACTCGCTACATTCCATTCAGAGATATGAATACTTTCAAAAGTACTGTTGGCCTCATCCCAATCCAATAATTCGGGATAGCCCAAATTTTTCCATATTTCTTTGGGTACAATACAGGTTTCGAGAGCTGTGTATTGAATGGATTTTTTTTCTTTTAGCGCCCATTGTGCTGCCAGCAAAGCATTAAGACCCGTACCAAACCCCACTTCTAAAACTTTTATACTTTCCGTGGTAGCTAATCTAGATAAACCAGATTTAATAAATACATGCATGGATT
The DNA here is from genome assembly GCA_036735585.1 of Cytophagales bacterium. Lineage (GTDB taxonomy): Bacteria > Bacteroidota > Bacteroidia > Cytophagales > JAIYAX01 > JAIYAX01. Next base: position 1,409 of record DAINOB010000134.1, read on the forward strand.
CAGCCAAGGCTCCATGGATAGAATGATAAAAACCATCAATTCCCGAATGAAAAAGTGTGTTTGAGCCATCCCGGGTTACATTAATGAATAAATCATTCATGCCTTGTAATCAAAACCACCGCATAGGCATCAGCGCCCTGAAGAGCTCCAACATATCCTAATTTTTCATTGGTGGTAGCCTTAATTCCTATTTGATCCTCAGAAACATTCATGGCATTGGCTATGGCTTGCTTCATGGAAGCGATGTAGGGCTTTATTTTCGGGGCCTCCAGTACCAAAGTAAGATCAGCGTTGGCAAGTTTCCAACCTTTCTGCTGTACCATCTTGTAGCTTTCACGCAGTAAAATCTTAGAGTCAGCCCCTTTCCAGGAATCATCCGTATTTGGGAAGTGATGCCCAATATCATCCAATCCTGCTGCACCAAGTAGGGCATCGCACAGTGCATGCAGCATCACATCTGCATCAGAATGCCCATCTAAGCCCAAATTGGAGTCAATTTTTACACCACCTAGCCAAAGTTCTCTTCCCGATTTTGTCCTGTGGGTATCAAAACCAAAGCCTACTCTTATCTCCATATCGCAATAGTTATTCTAAGATTCAAATGAACATAAGTTAGTTCATTGAGCCAAATTGCAAACCCAAGTGAAACCGAATTAAACCTTATTTTTGCACCTTGAAGGATACTCTATGCAATTCAACAAAAGAAAATACAACGATCAAACCTTGATCGCACTCTATAAAGAATTGGTTTGGCCAAGGCTCATTGAAGAGAAGATGTTGATCCTGCTCAGACAAGGTCGTATCTCAAAATGGTTTTCTGGAATTGGTCAGGAGGCCATTTCTGTAGGTACTGCAATGGCTTTAGAACCAGATGAATACATATTGCCTCTTCATAGAAACTTAGGAATATTTACCGCCCGAAAAGTTCCCTTTGATAGGCTTTTTGCTCAATGGCAAGGCAAACCCTATGGATATACCAAAGGCAGAGATCGTTCTTTTCACTTTGGCACCAATGAGCACCACATCGTAGGAATGATCAGCCATTTAGGACCCCAAATGGCGTTGGCAGATGGCATTGCCCTAGCCCACAAATTAAAGAAAGAGCAGAAAGTATCGGTGGCCTTTTCAGGTGATGGAGGCTCCAGCGAAGGTGACTTTCATGAGGCCATCAATGTAGCTGCTGTTTGGGATTTACCCGTAATTTTTATCGTAGAAGCCAATGGATATGGGCTGTCAACCCCCAGCAGCGAGCAATTCAGGTGCAAGAGTTTTGTGGACAAAGGTATAGGATATGGCATAGAGGCCATTCAGGTAGATGGCAACAATATTTTAGAGGTATATGATGCCATATCCAACATTGCAAAAGAAATACGAACCAAGCCTCGCCCAGTACTCGTAGAAGCGGTCACTTTTCGAATGAGGGGCCATGAAGAAGCCTCTGGAACCAAGTATGTACCTCAGGAGCTTTTTGACAGCTGGGCAAAAAAAGACCCCGTAGAAAATTATGAGAAATACCTCATTGAAGAAGGTATACTGAGCAAAACCGAGGCAGAAAAAATCAGGAAAGAGATCAAAAAGGAAATTGAAAATGGGCTTGAAATCGCTTTTGCTCAACCCGATCCTGTGGCATCTCAAGAAGAAATTGAGGATATGTACAAGCCCTTCGAGCAGATAGTAAAAGCACCAAAATCAGAAAAAGTTAGCGAAAAGAGGTTTGTAGATGCTATATCCGATGGGTTAAAACAGAGCATGCAGCAGCACCCAGAGCTGGTACTCATGGGCCAAGACATCGGAGATTATGGTGGGGTATTTAAAATCACCGATGGGTTTGTTAAAGAATTTGGAAAGGAAAGGGTACGCAATACGCCTCTGTGTGAATCGGCCATTGTTGGCTGCGGTTTAGGCCTTTCCATTAAGGGAATGAAGGCCATGGTAGAAATGCAATTTGCTGACTTTGTAACCTGTGGCTTCAATCAGATTGTAAATAATCTTGCAAAATCTCATTACAGATGGGGTCAGCATGCCGATGTGGTGGTAAGAATGCCTACGGGTGCCGGAACTGCCGCAGGACCCTTTCATAGCCAATCCAACGAAGCATGGTTTTTTCATACTCCCGGACTCAAAATCGTATACCCTTCTACCCCCTATGATGCCAAAGGACTGCTTACTGCGGCTTTTGAGGATCCCAATCCTGTGCTTTATTTCGAACACAAATTATTGTATCGCTCCATCAGCGGTACTGTTCCTGATGAATATTACACTCTAGAAATAGGCAAAGCACGTGTGGTACAAGAAGGAAGCGATGCCACTGTGATCACCTATGGAGCCTGTGTACATTGGGTTGCTGAAATATTGGAATCTATGCCAGAGTACTCTGTTACTGTGATTGATCTTCGTACGTTGTTGCCTTGGGATAAAGATGCAGTAGAACTTGCGGTAAAAGCCACTGGAAAGGTGCTAATAGCTCATGAAGATTGCATGACTGGAGGGATTGGGGGTGAAATTGCAGCTTGGATTACAGAACATTGCTTCGAATATTTGGACGCTCCTGTGATGAGAGCAGCCTCTTTGGACACTGCCGTGCCTTTTGCACCTAGCTTAGAAACTCAATTTCTTCCTAAGCAAAGAATCAAGGACAAACTGATTAAACTTCTTGAATATTGATTGCTGCTGGCCAAAAGGTATTTTCTCGTTGCTACTTTTTTTCCATTCTATTGCTGTACCTTGCATGTAATGGTTGTACTTCACGGAGTTATCCATGCCCTGAGCCTGATGGTGGTCACAAGAAAAAAACGGTTCAATTGAATAGCACAGGAAGTGAAGTAGATTTCTACACAGTGCCCAAGAATAAAAAGGGGCTTTTAAAGAAAAATAGTCCTGACAAGATTAAAAAATCAAGGTGAGCATCCAAAGCATAAACTCTTCCATAGGCATCTTACTGATTTTTATTTTCAGTTTACTGACCTCGTCCAACATTCAGGCTCAACAATTTGAACACCCTTACAGCAACAGAGCCGTTAATCAAACAGGTCAGGCTACACAAGTAGGCAAAGGCCCGAGCAAGAAAGGAACCAGTAGAAGAGAAAAAAGAAAAAGTAAAAACTACAAAAGCTACTCAGGAAAGAGCGTATCACCCAATCCAAGTGCAAGTACCTACAGTGCCTCCAAATCCTCTTCTAGAGCAGGAGTTGATCGAAATGCAAAATTCAAATCAGGTAAATCGTGGATCAACACCAAAAGTTTTGGGGAGGACCCTTCTGGAAAGTTTCTGTTCACCCCTGAGCAAAGAGGATTGAATGTAAGAGGTGTGAATCGAAATGACAGATTCAAAACAGGAAAAACCTGGATTAACACAAAAAGCTTTGGAGAAGACCCTTCAGGAAGGTTTCTGTTTTCAGCCGAAGAAAGAGGCTTGAACATGCGTGGTGTCAATCGCAACGACCGATTCAAAACAGGCAAAACTTGGATCAACACTAAAAGCTTTGGAGAAGACCCTTCAGGAAAGTTTTTGTTTTCGGCAGAAGAGAGAGGCTTGAATATGCGCGGTGTTAATCGCAACGACCGGTTTAAAACAGGAAAAACCATTGGTAGTAGCAGAAGAATGGGGATTGATCGAAATGAAAAATTTAAAGTGGGCAAAGTGTGGATCAATGAGAAACGCTTAGGAATAAACCCAAAGGATAAACGCTTCAGCAGTTATGGAGATTACACTGGAGACATTTCAATGAAAGCCTTTAAAAAGAGCAAAGATTTTCGCACAAAAGACCGAAGTGATTATTCAGGAGATATATCTATGAAAACCTATAAAAAGAGTAAAGATTTTAAAAGCAAAGACCGCTATGATTACTCAGGTGATTTATCTGTGAGGGTCATCAAAAAACAAGAGAGAAAGATTAAAGCAAAAGGTAAACTAATGGATGGACTTGGCAATCAGCAAGTCACTATAGTAAGCAAAGGAAAAAACATGCATCCCAGTATAGCCGCTCAAGGCTCAAAGGTGCGTACACAGGAACAAACACATCGCTATCGAAACCGCCAAAGACTCCTCAACAGATGGTTTAAGAATAGAGAGTTGCCCCCTGCAGAACGAAAAGAGCCTAAAAAGCCCACTTATGATAGTAGAGAGGCTGCTATTTGGAATTAATAAAAAAGAACTATAATGAAATGGAATACCATAAATACTGAAAACGATTTAGATACAGCCTTGGACAGCTCCAACAATCAACCTGTACTAATATTTAAACACAGTACCCGCTGCAGCATTAGCAGTGCCGCACTTGACAGAATCGAGCGAAACTGGAAAGGGGATATTTCTGAAAAGGTAAACCCCTATTTTTTAAATCTTATAGAGCACAGAAACTTGTCCAACAAAGTATCAGAAGTATCAGGGGTTTCGCATGAATCACCCCAGGCACTTCTTTTTTTAAATGGAAAATGTATCTACCATGCCTCGCATATGGGCATTAGCCTCAACGATATGCTGCAAAATCTTAAGCGTGCTTAATTTCTAATCGTATTTCAATATCAGGGTGAAGGCTTTTAGCAACTGGACAAGTTTCGGCTTTCCTTCGTAAAATGGTCTGCTGCTTTTCATCCAAATTATGGTTTTGAGGCAAAGTCATTAACAAATCTATAGCCCCAATTCGTCTGGGGTGATCAAGCATATGCTTAGTAACCGCTACCTGAGTTCCATTTAAAGGTAAATTTTCCTCTTCCGCCCAGATGCCGATAATGGTAAGCATGCAAGAAGCCAAAGATGTGCAGGTAAGGTCTGTGGGCGAAAAGGCTTCTCCCTTGCCATGATTGTCTATGGGAGCATCAGTGATCACTTTCATTTCTGACTTATGATGTATGGATTCCACTCTAAGAGACCCTAAATAGGTAGAACTTGCAGTAGTCATTTTGAACCTTCGTCTTTACAATTAGTTTTATTGGTAAATTTGCTATCCTTCACGGCAATGTATCAAAACTCATTATCATTCTGCAAAGTTTTTCTGATCGGACTCGCACTGATGTTCTATGCTCAGCAAGTCTCCGCACAGGATGGATTTGACGATGATTACAGTACAGAATTAAGTTATGGCATCAATTTCAACACCAATGCCGGACTTGTTGGGGGTTTTATGTTGAAGTACTCCCAGCTTTACAGACCAAGGATTTTTACTACCATAGGCTTGGAAATCATGCATGTAAAGCATGAAAAAGAATTGAGGTATCG
>DAINOB010000135.1:0-6537 GCA_036735585.1 Cytophagales bacterium
GGGCTTATTAACTATAAAGTAGTGCTCGTTTTCGAAGAGCAGGATATCTCTGAAGTTGAATCTCAAGGGGCTTTAACTGGTGTTTTGGATTTAGACTCTTTGTATCGGTCTAGTTTAAAATAAAAAGTGGCGCCTTTTCCAGGTTTGGAAGTGACAGTAACTCTGGAATTGTGCGCTTCGCAAATGTGTTTTACAATAGCCAAACCCAGACCTGTTCCCCCTTCATTTCCTTTCGCACGGCTTTTCTCAATTCTATAAAACCGCTCAAAAATGCGAGAAAGGTGCTCAGAAGGTATGCCAGGACCTTCATCTTGAACACTGATATGAATATGATCTTTGTCTTGACCGAGTACTACGGACACTTTGTTGAGCTCCCCACCATATTTGATAGCATTTTCCACCAGATTCTTGATCACTTGTCCAATTCTTTGTTTATCGGCTACCGCTATAAAGTTTTTATAGTCTTTTAGTTCCAAACGAACCTCTGTTTTTTTCTTTTGCGCAAATTCTTCCAGCTGGTCAATTTCTTCTCTAACGAGTGCTACTAAATCTATGGGCACGGACTGCATACGTATCTGACCAGTTTCCATTTGAGAAAGGGTGAGCAGATCGGAAACCAACTTTTCCAAACCATCGAGACTTCGGGCCGCTTTTTTTAGAAACTTTTCGCGAACGGCCTTATCATTCATGGCGCCATCAAGCAAGGTGTGCACAAAGCCCTGGGCAGCGAATATGGGCGTCTTCAATTCATGGGAAACATCGGCAAGGAACTCCCTGCGAAATACTTCCAAGCGCTTGAGCTCATCAATCTCTTGTTGTTTTTTGGTGGCTAGAGAAAATATCTCTTGGTTAAGCTTTTGAAGGGGATTCATATTCCCTTGATAATTCTTCCAATTCAGCCGAAGGTCTTTTTTCTTAATTTTTTCGAGTAGCGTGTAGATTTTGTTGATCTCCCTAAAAATGAGAAACTCCAATGAAATGTAGGTGAGTAAGAAGCTTACACTAAAGATCACAGCGAAAAAAAGCACCAGGATTTGAAAATCCAGTGTTTGCATTAAAGAAAAAAGCCCAGTAGTGCCCGCAGCCACCAAAGCTGCTAAAAACAAAGAGACCGTACGTGAGCTGAAAAGCATGCCTAGTTGTTTTTCTGGAACTTATACCCTACGCCTTTAACAGTGGTAATAAGATCCTCTCCAATTTTTTCTCTCACTTTTCTCACATGCACATCCACCGTGCGGGCAAGTACATACACATCGCTGCCCCAGATGTTTTGGAGCAAGTCGTCACGACTAAATACTTTATTGGGATTTTGAGCAAGGAAATACAACAGTTCAAATTCTTTTTTAGGAAGCAAAATAGATTCTCCTTCTCTCACTACAGTATAGCTTGCCTTATCAATGATGAGTCCAGAGGCATCGATTTTACTGCTGTGCTTGTTCTTTTTGGATTCTCTTTTAAAAAATGCATTGATTCTACTCAGCAATGCTCTTGGCTTAATAGGCTTTGTAATGTAATCGTCTGCTCCTACGTCAAATGCAGCAATTTCGCTGTACTCCTCTGTTCTGGCAGTAAGGAATATGATAAAGCAATTGGCAGTTTGGGGGTTTTCTTTCAATTGTCTACAGGCTTCCACTCCGTCCATGATGGGCATCATAATATCAATAAGCACCATATCGGGGTTGAAGTCTTTGGCCACTTCTAGTGCCGCTCTGCCGTCTCGGGCACTTTGCACCGTATAGCCTTCTTTTTCAAGATTGTAACTTAGCAGTTCTATGATATCCGGCTCATCGTCTACCAGGAGTATCTTTTTGGCCTGCTTGCTCATATTTGGTGTGGTTTATATAAGGTATCGTCTTTTCTATTTTTGAAAAATCTCTTCCAGTTTTTGTTCCAGTGCAGGTCCTCTTAGGTTTTTTCCAATTACTTTTCCTTGACCATCTACCAAGAAAGTGGCAGGAATACCTCTTACTTTATAAAGTGCAGCTCCTTCGCTCTGCCATCCTTTGAGGTCAGATACATGACTTTTCCAAGTGAGATTGTCTTTTACAATGGCATCAAGCCATTTATCACGACTGTTGTCTAGAGAAACTGAGAATATATCAAAGCCTTTATCTTTATACTGTTCGTATACTCTTACCACATTGGGGTTTTCTCTTCTGCATGGTCCACACCAAGATGCCCAAAAGTCGATTAGTACCACTTTACCACGCAGGTCAGAAAGCTTCATCACTTTGCCATCCGCATTTGCCAGAGCAATATCGGGTGCCTCATCCCCAACTTCAGGCTCCAAAGCAGCAAAAGTAGCATATCGCTGCATCACACTGCTTTGTGGGAATGCTTTATGATATTCACGCACTAAGGTCAAAGCAGAAGCTGCATCCATCGGTTGGATATTTTCGATTAGGGCCTGATAGGTAAGCTCTTGTGTGCAAGAACCCGCTGGAAGTGAGGTTAAGATTTTTTTAGAAGCTCCTGCAAAGTCATTGCTCTTGCCCATGACATAATTTTGCAAATACATAGATATGCGTGTGAAAATCATGTCTCCATTGCAAAGATTTGGCTCTTTAGAATTAAACCCGCTGAGAAACATGGATTCATCCATCGATGGATTAAAGTCCAAGTATCGAATCAATGAGGCGATAAAGGTTTGCTTGTGTTCATTCGCTATTTTGTCGAGTGACTGCTTACGATTGATACTTAAGGTGTCAAAAATCTGTCTTTGTGTTTGCACAAAGTTGTCTACGGCTTCTCTGCTTATTCCTTCTTGACCTGCATAGGCTCTAATCGCATTGTTGATTTCGGTTACTTTTAGGGTAAATCCATTGTTGATTTCCAAATAGGTTTTGTACAAATCATTTTCGAGCGACTGCTGTGGGCTAAAGGTATTGATGGCAGTGTAATCCAAAGTAGCCTTAAGCTTATCTTTGCCCATGATAAAAATGGCGGAGCTCTCAGGGCTTGTGCCTATCTTGAAAAACCCCGGTTTTAGGTCTGATTTGAACTCGGCCTTATTTCCCTTAATGGTTACTGACTCAATGGATTCAAGGTTTCTGCCATAAAACTTGAACAATTCCAACGTTTTTCCTTCTCCGTTTTTCACCTGCACACTTATGCTTTGAGCCGAAGACCAAAAACCCAAGAAAGAGAAACCTAAAACAAACAGATTAAAATAAGAAGCTTTGATATGCATGATACGAAGGATCAAGGTCAAAATTAGCTATAAAAACTCAAGCTACTAGACACAAAGTTAAATCACTTTTCCTGTCTTGCTGTAAAAGGGTATTTCAATCCCCCATAAGAGGTGATATCCACTTCTACAGCGCCAACAAACATTTCGGCTTTTACTTTTAAAGGTATCCTGTTTGCATCGTCAGAGATCCAAATCTTAATGGATTCCCCCCCTTTGAATAGTTGATTGTCAGGCATTATTGGGATCATCTTGATGGCGTTGATTCTACCTATGGAGGTTTTTATTCTCTCTTTTCCCAAATATTTCACTTTGAAATCGTATTGCTTATCTTCAAAGAATGCATCGATGCCTATTACTGTTCCGGGGCTGATTTGATTAAAGTCTACATTTCTGATAAAGTAATATCCAGAAATCAAATCTTGGACTTGTGCGCCAATCGGATATTCTTTTTTTTGAAGCTCTTTACCTGGGTCTTTTATTTCAACGGTTGCAGTTCCAGCCTGATGAAAAAATCGAGTCGTTTCTTGTCGTTTGTAATTCCCCTCTTCTACATTTCTATAGAATAATAAAGGAATTCTTTGCGTAGTATCGATATAGGAGCGGTAGGTATTTCTTATTCTTATAAATAAATCGAAAGCACCTGTTGATTTGCCCTCCACATTGATCTTATATACTGGTTTATTGTTGTAGTAGCTGATTTGAGGTTCTACATCCATTATGGCCTCTCCGGCAGTGATAAAGCCATAATGTAAGCGGAATGTGAGTCTTTCGCCAGGGGCAAAAGTGATGGGATTTTGTATTGCGTGTATTTCTTCTGTTCTAAAAGTACTTCCTGTGAGTAGGAAAAGTGCTATCGTTAAAACTCCTAAATTCTTCATGAGGTAAAGGTTTGACATAGAAATTTCAAATACTATACCAAGATAGTGGTTATCATTCCTGCTGAGGTAAAGGCCGATTTCCCATCTTTGTGCATAGTAAGCATTATGGATTCTCAGCTACAATATAAGATTTTGGGTTTGATGTCGGGCACCTCCTTGGATGGGCTTGATCTATGTTTGGTCAATTTTTGGTTTGATCCTGTGCGTAAATGGTGCTATGAGATCGAGCGTGCGGATACTTTTGCTTACAGCTCTGAATGGACAGAAGCCCTTAAGAATGCACATTTGTTGTCTTTACACAGTTATTTGGCCTTGGATCATCAATATGGAAAGCTGCTGGGGACATGTGCCAAAGACTTTTTGAAAGAAACACAGGTACGGTGTATTGCTAGCCATGGTCACACTATATTTCATCAGCCTGAGCTTGGATTTACTGCACAACTGGGGCATGGTGCAGATATTTATGCCGCTAGTGGCTTTCCTGTAGTATGTGATTTTAGAAGTGTAGACGTGGCTATGGGTGGACAAGGTGCTCCTTTGGTTCCTGCTGGTGAACAAATGCTTTTTAACAGCTATGATCTCTTACTCAACCTTGGGGGAATTGCCAACCTATCCATCAGAAATCAAGAGGATCGAATGACGGCTTCGGATATTGCCTTTGCCAACATGGCTTTAAATTTTTTAGCAGCTGAGGCAGGAAAAGCTTTTGATGATCAAGGTAAGCTTGCGTCACAGGGAAGAAGGTCTAAAGAAATTTATGCTCTGTTGGAGCAAGCCTCTACATTGTGGAAAATGCGCTCCTCGCTGGGTAGGGAACAGTTTGAACATTTTCTGAAACCCTTATTATCCAATCAAAAATACTTGCTTGAGGACAGGCTTTGCACCTACACACATTTTTTATCAGATGAGATCACAGCAGCGTGTGCCCAGATTCCCGTGAATGAAGACGAAATGCCGAAGAGGATGTTGGTAACGGGTGGTGGTGCAGAGAACACTTTTTTGATGGGCCTTTTGAAAGCCAAAGTACAATCCTATGCACATGTGGTTGTCCCAAACATCCAAGTGATTCGCTATAAAGAGGCTCTTATCTTTGCTTTTCTTGGTCTTTTAAGACTAATGGGGAAAAATAATGCCCTTCACTCAGTGACGGGAGCTGTGCAAGACAGTGTGGGTGGTGCACTTTATGGAGCAGTGAAATAACTATTCTATACGCTCAAAGGCTCCTATGTCTACAGTATCTCCCTGTGGGCGCAAAACCCCAAGGTAATCCCGATCTAGGCCAGGAAAGCCAACTACTTGAATTCCAGCATTTCTGGCTGGTGAGAGGGTATCTAATTGAAAGTCTACTTCCGAAATGTTTTTGAATCTGGGACTCACATTGATTTTATTGTTGTTGATGTTAAATGCCGTGTTTTCGGTCCTTAGGATACAATGTTGGACATCCAACACAAATCCTGCCGTAGGATCATTGCTCAACAACAGTTCTTCTTTCAGGTTTCCATCTAGGATACTATTGATTAAAGTCAGGTTGAGCCCTGAAACCAATGGAGGAGCAGACCCCAAGCTCAGATTATTTGAAAAAACAAAAGCCGGTTCTTCTCTTCGAAATACTGTAGAGTAATCGGCAAAACTACAATGGAAGAATCTATAATTGCCACCTGCTAAGGCACTTACCAAACTTTGGCCACAATTCGCAATTACAGTATTGGAAACATCTACATCTACAGAGAAAAACAACAGACCAGAATTGCTTGCATTTCGGATGAGGGTATTGCTGATCTTCAAATCCGGGATTACATCACCGTCATCAGGCTTGCCATATCGAATGCCATTGGTAGCATTTCTGATAATCGCATGATCTACCACGCTATTTGTAGAAGAGGAATCAAGGAATATGATGCCTCCCCATTGGCCGGGTGTATTTTCAAATCGAGCTTCTAGACGCGTGCCACGGAATAAGATTTTGTCCTGAGCCGATCCATTGACTTGTAGTTCGCCTCCGACAAATAAATTAGAGCCATTGTGCATATAGATTTTTGTACCTGAAAGGATGGTAAGTCTACAACCGAAAGGCACCAATGCAGAATTATAGATCACCACTGGACGGTTGGATGCCCAAGTGGTATCGCAACCAATGGTACTGGCATTTAAAAACAAGGCATCTTGCCCCCAGCTGAGCAGCTGAATTTGTTGCCTCAACCCTTTGTTTTCCACGATTAAGCTGTCATTCACAATAAATGGCAGGTCTTGGTCTTGAGGATTGATAAAGACCGTGATCAACAATAAGATGCTATCACGGCCAAGAATCTCAAGATTTTGAATAAGGGGACCTTGCACGCCATCTGCTACAATGGTGTATGAACTTTGCGCTCCCCCACCGAGATATATGGCATCCAGTGTGACGCTTCTATCACTGGGGTTTTTCAAAACCACACGCTTAGTGACATTGCCCACATTGGTAAAAACTGT
>DAINOB010000136.1:0-6536 GCA_036735585.1 Cytophagales bacterium
TTAAATGCTTTATGTGATTTTGTTGTCATACCCTAATTTTAAATTGCATTTTCAGCGATTCCATTTGGCAACTTTTCGTCAAGCCAATGCCAAATATCACAACCCTATCTTTTCACTGATAAAATCCCCTTCCTCAATATCTCCCCAAACCTCCAAACCTCCTCAAATGTATTGTACAGGGGCACAGGAGCTATTCGTATCACATCGGGTTCTCTCCAGTCTGCCACTACACCCTGCTGGCTAAGAAACTCAAATACCGATTTTCCTATTTCAGGGATCACCAAAGACAATTGACAACCTCTATCTTCAGGATCTGAAGGCGTAATGATATGTATAAGATCTTCCGATGATGGCTCTTTTAGTTCATGGTTTATCTCATGGACAAGCTTTTCGGCAAAAGCAGTCAGAGCAAGACTTTTTTCACGCAGTGGTGTCATTCCCACTTCGTCAAATAGCTCTAAAGAGGCCAAATGGGCAGCCATAGATAGAATTTGAGCATTAGAAAGTTGCCATCCTTCTGCTGTGGGCATGGGTTTAAAACCTTTTTTCATCTTAAATCGCTCCCCTTCATCGTGGCCCCACCAGCCAGCCAATCGATGAAGAGAGGTGTTTTGTGCATGGCGTTCATGGATGAAAACGCCAGAGCTACCCCCAGGGCCAGAGTTCAGGTATTTGTAAGAGCACCAGCAAGCGAAATCTACATCCCAGTCATGGAGCTGTAGTTGTACATTGCCAGCGGCATGTGCCAAATCAAAGCCTACGCGTATCCCAAATTTTCGTGCTGCTTCTGAAATTTCTTTCATGGGATACCATTGACCAGTGTAATAGTTTACTCCGCCCATCATAATCAATGCTGTTTCAGGTCCATGTGTCTCAATGGCACTCAGAATATCTTCTTTTCTTAAGGTGTGTTCTCCGGGTTTTGGCGCCAATTCTATGATACACTCTTCTGGATCCAAGTCATGCATGCGTACTTGCGACTCTATGGCATATTGATCTGAGGGAAAGGCTCCGGCTTCCATAATCACCTTGTACTGCTTAAAGCTGGGCTTATAAAAGCTAATCAGCAGGAGATGAAGGTTTACAGTAAGGTTGTTCATCACCACCACCTCATGTGGAAGCGCACCTACCAAACGTGCTGTGGCTGGTGCAAGAAACTTATGATAGCCAAACCATGGCCTACGTGCATGAAAATGCCCTTCCACGCCCAAATTTTTCCAATCTTCTAGTTCTTCCAGCACGAATTTTTCTACAGACTTAGGCTGAAGTCCTAGAGAATTGCCACAGAAATAAATGCAATCCTCCCCTTGATGCTTTGGGATATGGAAAAGTTCTCTTTTGGTTGTTGAGGCATAGCGTTCATCGGCATTTTTTGCCCATGCTAAACTCAATGTTGGTTCTATAACGGCTTGATCAGAATCAATGGGCATAGGGTTCAATATTTTGTTCACTTACTCTTGTGCTATGGATCTTCTTCGAATTATCCGAGTCAGTATTCTTTCAAATGGACTGATCAATAAAGCTAGGGAAACATTCATGAGGAATTGAAGTACAGGACTGTCGTCAAATTCTAAATCAAAAATAACAGAAATGCTTACGTGCAAGGCTTCAATGAATACAATCAAGGTGAGGAATGTGAGGGATTTGGACAAAAAGGAACTCTCATTGCTTTTGTTAAAAAAAACAGAGAGTGCCAACAAGGTAGAAAAGAAAACAACCTCTAGTATATAAAACCACCATGTGCGCCAGTAGGGAGGAAGAATTTCGAAAGCCAAGGTTGATTCTTCTGTGATTTGACCCAGCACATTCTTGGCCTTAATACGTAATTCATATTCACCATCGGGCAAAAACGGAAAGTCTACAATGCTATTTCCACTCCATTCCGACCATTCTTTGCTAATTCCCTTAAGATAGTAGCTAAACTGTGCTCCCGTCTGGCCCACATAGAAAGGGGCGGAAAAGAAAAAGGAAAGGGCATTGTTCCCATAGTTCAATTTAAGATTTTGTAAAGGCAGTGATTGACTTGCCTGATCTCTTATTCGAATGATGTGTGCTTTGAAAGAGGTATCTAAGCGGAAATTTTTATCTGCTTTAAGATTAAAAATTCTGTTGGCTTTATCTGTAATCCACAGATTTCCAGAGGGGCCTGTTTGTATCAATTGCACTTGCTCGAACATTTCAATAAAGCGCGATAATCCCTCTAAGCCTGGTTTACTTAAGTTTATGACTGTCCATTCTTTTCCATTGTAGACCCAGGTTTCATTTCCTGCTCCATAGATTACCTTAAACTGACCCTTTTTCTCAAGTATATAGGTGCTGTCCTGTAGAAGCGCGCCCGTGTTGCGATCGGGATAGTAAAGACCATCAGAGAAAAATACCCCCACTTTATCATTTACTAACCTAATGCTGATCTCTTCAGAGTATGAGTTTAAAAAATCAATTGTTTGATCGAGGGAAGTTTTTTGATGTTTAAAATCAGAAATCACAAAGACTTGATTTTCGCCTCCTAGCCACAAGGAGCCAGTTTTGTCTTCTAAAATGCTGTGAATAGGCATCTCTTCCGAGAGCAGAGGGCGATAATTTATTTCTTCCTTGGAGGCATCAAATAGATATGCGCCTCGGGAAGTTCCTGCCAAGAGATGGTCTCCAGACTCCGTAACCAATAAAGTCAATACACTAAGATCTTCTAAAACGGGGATACCCTTCAGCCCTTTTATTTCATACAGACCGTTAGTGGTACCTGCAAACAATCGCTGGTCTATTTCATGAAGAGCTTTTACCTTTTCGTCAAATCCTTCCACTCTCTTAAATACGTAAGAGATAGACTGCAAAACCTTAGTTTTCTGGAGTTCATTGATTGTCTTATAGCGAATAGCGGTTTTTGTGGAAGGAGATTCTTCAGATTCCTGTTTTTGTAAAGTAGGGGCAGCAGCACTTTCTACTTCTTGTTTTAATTTCTTCCTCTTCGCTCTTTTCTTTTCCGGCTTCTTTTCTGGTATTACTTCCTCAATGGGAACAGGCGCTTGAGTCATGGGCTGTTTATCCATAAAGCTTTTTCTAAGGCTTTTCTCAGTGACAGGCTTTATTTTTTCCCTCACTTTCCTTTTCACCCAAACAGCTACTTCTTTATAGTCTTCTACTTTATCCAGCACATATAGGCCATTGGTGGTGCCAGTAAAAAGCTTTCCTTGGAATTCATAAGCTGTGGTAATGCTGCCCTGTAAGCCGGGGTAGGTATGAAAGGTGCTTACTGGAATGTCAAAATCTGCACGAGAGAGTCCATACTCATGGGCGATCCATATTCCTTTAAAACTATCGAGGCCGAGGGCTAAAACTTCATCGTCAGGCAATCCATTCTGAAAATTGATAATATGGGTAGTCTGCCCTGTGCTTACTTTTATCTTTACTATTCCTCCTGTTCTTGTTCCGATCACTACATGATCTGCATCAAATCGTTTGCCCGAGGTAGTAAAGTTTTCTTCTAAATAATCGTCAGCATCGCAGAGATAAGGTTCGGGTTTGCCTTTTTCTAATAAAAATCGCCTATTGTCTATAGTCAAAAGCAAGCTCTTGTCATTGGTCAGTAATAATTGTTTTAAGAGACCAACTTTGGTAAGTGCATCTGCTTTTTGAATTTTTGTTTGTTTGTTTTTATCCATTGTAAAAACACCAAACCCCATTTTGATCAGGTGAATTTTGCCTTCAGAAATATAAATACCTCCGAAAGGATGGGCCTCTGTAGCTACCCATTTGTATTGATCTTTTGGATCAGAAAGTGAAACTCTAGCCAAAGAGAGTTCACTGCAAAACCATGCATAACCCTCTGCTATCACCGTTTGAGTGTAATAGCCAAAGTAGGTGCCTCTACCCGAGACATTGATGTAGCGATAGTCGCCTTTATCCCCTGGCTCTATGTAGCCATATTCATTTTTTAACCCTACATAGATTCTGCCTGTTGCCGTATCTAGCGCCAAAGATCGGGGCGTACTGCCTGTTTTGATAAACCCCCAATTATTTCCATCAAAGGTGAGCATGCCTTTTCTATTGCCCATGATCATGGTTCCTTGCTTATCTTCAAGGATGGCAAAATTTTGATTGTCAAATAGACTGTTATCTGGACTAAAATGCGATAGATAAGGATGCCCTGATTGGGCTAGCAACAAGGTTGATTGCAGAAGGAGTACAATACAGAACCACTTGAAGGCTGGGATTTTCATAATTAAAGAGAAGGCAAGGGTATGCAGATCGGGACAAAACTAAGCATTCCTTCACAGCAGCCTATTTTGCTAAAGCTGACTATTTTATTTACAGAAAATTGATTTTTAGCAAAATCTCAAATATGTGTAATAAATCTTTATTTGGATACAAAATATATCTTCAATATACCCCAAACGAGGTATTGCTAAGTATTGAATATAAATGGACATTTGCAAGGCAGTGACCAATGCAAAAAACTATATGCTAACTTCTATCCTTACTTCAAGAATAAGATATCTAAAACATCTTGCAATTGGGTTTTATTTTCTCTTTATCCCACAGCTTCATGCGCAGCTCAGCTCCCAATGGTCTCTTACTGTGTCGGGAAGCGACAATAATTCAAACTCCTCACTCATAGATCTTAAGATTTCAAAGTTTGCTGATGAGTTCAGCCAAGTTTCAAATATTAAAAATACCACTACTAGAGAAGACATTTTTTGGTCTAGAATTAATGCTTTAGGGGTACAAATAGCCTCTCATACGTTCACGGGACCTGGGAATAGAAAAGTCTTCGCCCGCGATATGGCAACAAATGGGAGCCGGTATTATATCACTGGATTCAGCGAAATTGATGACGATGAAGATCATTGGCTCACTTACTCCTTGGATAGTACAGGGTCTCTTCTTTGGGTAGATTCTTTTGATTGGGGAGCTGAGGAAGCTGACTTCGCTCAGAAAATAGTTCTATCAAACTTTGGGGTTATTGTAGCCGGAAGAGTCACTAATGCGAATGAAAAGCGCTCAGTGCATGTAAGGGCCTTAGATAGTCTTGGTGCTTTACAGTGGTCATTTACCATTCCGGGCAATTTTGTAGAGAATAGTTCACTCATTGATTTACAAATAACTGATGATGGTATCACCCATCTATATACCGCCCAGCGCCATCAACCACAAAACAACAATCGCTGCATAATTTATAGACTTAGTCCTACTGGAACATTGCTGGATAGTATTGTGGTATCCACTAGCAACACACAATTGCAACCAAAAGCCATCAAATTAAGCCTTTCTGGAAAAGTATATGTCCTGAATCAAAAAGAGGTCTCAGGCCAAGATATCAATACAGAGCTTATTGCGTATGGATCTAACGGAATAGTTTTATGGACTCAACTTTATAACTCTACTGGTAGCAATAAAGACGAAGCCATAGGGCTAGATCTTGATTCACTAAATCAGATATGGGTAGCGGTTGAAAGTAAATTTTCTTCGAATGACAGCAGAGGTAGAATCTTACGATATGACTCGCTTGGAAATTTACTCGGACAACAGAACTTACAAATCATAAATGGAAGTAAAAACAAACCGTCTTTTATTCTCCATCAGTCGCAAAATAAATGGCTTGTGGGAGGCAGTGAAGAACGCACAGGAAATACTTTCGGATTTGTGACTTTATTGGATGATTCTGCATCAATACTATCATTACAAGAGTCGGCTTTGGTAAACTCTAATTGCCCCACCTCTGGAATTACAGCCAGTGAAAAGTTGATTTTCCCAGAGGGATACCTGCAAAGTGGAATACAACGCTTGAAACTAAACTCCTTCTGTCAGGCACCTACTTCAAATATCACTACCACAGACACTACCAGCCCCTGTGTAGGAGACTCTATATTTCTCTCTACCCAATTGCCCATCGGAGGAACCAATACATGGTTCAGAAACGATACCCTCTTGGCACAAAATCTTTCCGACATTTTAATTTCACTTCCCGGAAACTATGTAGTAAGGAACAGCAATGGTTTAGGTTGTACTTCCACGTCTTCACCCATAGTAATTACCAATCGGGTGAGGCCTATACCGGCATTTAACGCGCCTACAGCTTTGTGTCAAAATGCCCCATTAACACCATTTACAGGAATAAATCCTGCTGGAGGTGTTTTTTCCGGCTCGGGTGTTAGTGCTTCCAACTTCTCAGCCAGTGCAGCAGGAGTGGGCACACATATCATCTCTTACATGGTGCTCGGCAGCAATGGTTGCACAGGAAGTACTCAACGAACTGTAGTGGTTAACCCAGTACCTTCCGCCTTTTTTGCCATTGATTCCACCTCATTATGCATAGGAAGTGGGCCTCAGGTCCTAACACCAGTAGTGTTTGGAGGTGTATTTTTAGGAACTGGTATTTCCGGCAATATTTTTAATCCTCAATCTCTACCTGCAGGTTTGTACAATATCACCTACTTAATTTCTAATGCTTTTGGATGTTCTGCACAGCTTACCAGGCAGGTGAACGTCTTAAACCCACCGTCTCTTTCTTTAGGCAACGTGCCTACCCTCTGCAGCAA
>DAINOB010000137.1:0-6487 GCA_036735585.1 Cytophagales bacterium
CTTGATTCTCTACATTGAGTTGCTCATTGGCTTGTTTAAGCACAGCTATTTCCTCGTCACGTTGAGCGATCATTAGTTTTAATGCTCCAATTTCTTGATTCATTTTATTACGAGCGGCAATCGCACTTCTTGCATTCCTTTGATACTTGATAGAAAGCTCTTCAAGCTCTCTCATTTTCTCGCCCATACGAGCAGTATCTCCACCAAGAGTGGCTATTTCTTCGATTCTGAGCTCAAATTCTTTTCTCAAACTATCAAACTCGCCTTTAACATCTACAAGTTCTTCTTCTTTTTGGGTGATTACTTCATTTTTCTCATTGTTTTTGAGGGTGCCGAAAATCAATAATGCGGCATTAACCAATACCAGTACAACGATGATTACGATGAGTGCTGTACGGCCTCCTTTTTTCGGTGAATGATTTTCTGTTGTTTGCGTCATAGTGTTAAAAATTTGAGTACGAAATCAATAGGTATAATTTGCCAAATATGGTACAATCCTAACAATTAACAGCCAAAACTAACTATTTCAAACGGAAATGTTGCTTATGGATACCGCTTCTAAACATCAGTACACCAATTCTTCTAAATTCTATCGACACTTTTACTTGTTCCAGATTAGTGACTTGATTCCATGCTTTGTACATTTCTGAAGAGAAATTAATATCGTCAAGCACAACTATACTTTCATCGTGAAGGTAAGGCATCAATTGTTCCACATACCTTACAGTTGGCTCTAATCGATGATTTGCATCTATGAAAACAAAGTCAACCTTTTTATTCAGATTAAAAAGTCGTTGCGCTAAGGTTTGATCAAGATTGCCTTCAATAAGCTCAATAGAATTTAACCGAAGATGCTCAAACAGCTGACAAGACAATCGACACAATTGTGGGCTACCTTCAAAAGTAAGTATTTGAGCAAATGGCATTTCCGAAGACCAAATGGCTGTAGAAATCCCTGTGGAAGTGCCCAACTCCAAAAAAACTTTGGGTTGGTGGTAACGAATTAGAGCCAAAACGAGTGTGCTCCATTTGGCTGGCAATGTTTCTCTTTTAAGAATTTCTACAGGAGTTTTTCTTTTCAAGATTCCACCTGCACCAAAATCAATCACCTCAATGGCTGAAACATGTTGCTGATAGAAATGCTTGATCGGCTTACTTAATGCTGAATATTTATCTCTTCTTTTATCGAAATGCTTTAAAAAAACATACCATTGATATAAAAAGGGAGAATGCAAATCATGTTCATTACCTGCTTTTAACAGGTGATTTAATGCATGAAAGGTTCTAAAAACGGCCTTGGAAATGCTCAATTGAGCTTGAATGGAACGATCATGGTAAACTCAGGGATCACCACTTTAAATACTTTACCATCCACTACTCGCTCCATGGTATAATGGCCGTACATTTTGCCCATCCCAGATTTTAAATTGCAACCTGATACATATTCATGGGTTTCACCAGGTTCTAAAACAGGTTGTTGTCCTACTACCCCTTCACCTTCTACTTCTCTCACGGTATTGTTAGCATCGTGGATATACCAGTGTCTTCTAAGCAACTGTACCGTGTACTCGCTACAATTTTCTATCAATATGCGATAGGTAAATACAAAATGCTGCTGCACTGGAGATGAGTATTCCGGCAGATAGTCCGTAAGGACAGATACTTTTACACCATTGGTAATTTCAGTGGTCATACTGATACAAAGATAAATAAAGTGGGAAAATACCAATGCCTCTTGGGCATACGAATTCAAAATTGTTCATTTGAGTAATGTTTCGAACATTCGATGTATGGCCGAGGTAAAATTACATGATTCATGGAAATCTCTGATAGGCAGCGAATTTGAGCAGGATTACTTTACCCAACTTAAGTTATTTGTAAAAGGTGAGTATCAGAAAAATTTAGCCTATCCGCCTTCAGGTAGCATTTTTCGAGCTTTGGATGCCTGCCCTCCTGAATCAGTAAAAGTGGTAATTCTAGGCCAAGACCCCTACCATGGCCCTGGTCAAGCCAATGGATTGTGCTTTAGTGTAAATACAGGAATGGCAAACCCGCCCTCTTTAGTCAATATATTTAAAGAAATAAGCCAGGACCTAAAGCAGCCGATCCGCACCAATGGTGACTTACAAGATTGGGCGGCACAAGGTGTTTTACTGCTGAATGCCACACTAACTGTTAGAAGGTCAGAGGCAGGAAGTCATCAAAATAAAGGTTGGGAAACTTTCACCGATGCGGTGATCATGGCGCTTGCAAAACATCAAGCTGGTATTGTATATCTCCTATGGGGAAGCTACGCACAAAAGAAGGCGGCTCTTGTGAATACAGAAAGAAATCTAGTACTCAAGGCGCCTCATCCTTCACCTTTATCAGCTCATAGAGGCTTTTTGGGTTGTAAACATTTCAGCAAGGCCAATGATTATTTAATAAAGAATGGAAAAGAACCTATTAATTGGTAAGTAAATACTTGAATTATGAAATATAAGTTATTAGGAAACAGCGGTTTAAGGGTATCAGAATTGTGTCTTGGTACCATGACCTTTGGCAAAGAATGGGGTTATGGAGCTGATTATGAAGAGAGTAAAAAGCAAGTAGAACTATTTGCCGAAGCAGGTGGAAACTTTATTGACACTGCCAATCGCTATACAGAAGGCACTTCAGAGCGGTATATTGGTGAGATAGTAGCACCTGATAGAGATAGATTTGTCATTGCATCCAAATACACGCTTTACGACAACAAATCAGATATAAACTCCAGTGGCAATCATCGAAAGAATATGATCAGATCTGTGGAGGAAAGTCTCAAGCGCTTGAACACTCCTTATCTGGATGTTTTATACTTGCACATTTGGGATTTCACTACGCCTGTGGAAGAAATTCTGAGAGGAATGGATGATTTGGTTCGAAGTGGCAAAACTACATATGTGGCTATTTCTGATACTCCTGCATGGGTTGTGGCCAAAGCTCAAACCATTAGCGAGTATCGTCATTACACCCCTTTATTGGCGCTTCAATGTGAGTATAGCCTTATTCAACGCACTCCTGAAAGAGATTTGATTCCTATGGCTGATAATTTTGGCATGAGCGTCACAGCCTGGGCACCCTTGGCTGGTGGTGCCTTAAGTGGCAAATATGTGCAAGGATCAAAGGAAGGTAGAGTTCCTGAACATAGCCTTAGAAGATCCGATCGAGCCAATGCCATTGTGAGTAAAGTGATTGAGATAGCGGACAAAATCGGATGCAGCCCCGTGCATGTAGCCCTCAATTGGTTGAGAGGTTCAAGTTCATCCATCATTCCTGTAATCGGGGCACGATCAGCAGATCAATTGAAGGATAGTTTATCGTGTATCAATTACACACTTGAACGAGAATTTAGAGATGAGCTTAATGAAGTGAGTAAAATTGAATTGGGCTTTCCACATGATTTTCTACAAGGTGATGCTGTGAAAGAAGTGGTATTTGGAGGAATGAAAGATAGAATCGACTCTAAAAGATTGGTTTGATTAATCTTGCCTTTTACCAGTTGAACTGAATTTCTTTAAAAAGGGGCTATAATTGTTAAACCTATCTTCTTATACAATCGTAATGCTTTTGATTCACCTAACTTCAAATAATGAATAAATCATTCATCTACACTTTTGCAGCACTTTATCTATTGTGTGGTAACTCTAAGGTTTATGCACAAAAGGAGCTTTTGTATGCAGGAGAGGTGATTGTAAAGTTAAAAGCAGAAGCTAGAGATTTAGGAAATTCTAAAGGCATCCTTCAGCCACAATTTCAAGCACTGATTCAAAAATTTGAAGCCAAGGAGCAAGGCAAAATGTTTCCAAACCATACTGCTCCAAGAGAGGTTCAAAGGGCTGACGGCAATAAAATGGCTGATTTAAGTCTGATGTATAAAATAGCATTACCCAATGAATCAAGCTACAGAGATTTTTGTGTTGCCCTCAGTCAGTTGAAATTCATTGAGTATGCAGAACCCAAGTTTCAGTATCCCTTGCTCTACAATCCTTCCGATACGCTGGCTGATTCAGTGTCTGGACTTCAATGGCAATTACGAGCAGTCAGGGCTTATGAAGCATGGAATATTCATCGCGGAGATACCAATTATTTTGCAGGAATTTTGGATACAGGTATGGACTTTACACATGTTGACCTCAAGGACAATGTGAAGTACAATGAACAAGATACCATAGACGGCATTGATAACGATGGCAATGGATATGTAGATGATTTTATTGGGTGGAATTTGTCAGAAAATAACAACAATACCAGCTGGAACTGGAATCCTCATGGGGTGAAAGTAGCGGGAGCTGCATTTGCCAGCACGGATAATGTGAGCCTGATGGCTGGAAATGCCTTTCACTGCAAATTTATGCCTGTAAAAGTTTACGGACCTACTGGAGGTCCATTCACAGGTTTTGAATCCATAGTATATGCAGCAGATCGAGGGGCGCAAGTGATCAACCTAAGTTGGGGAGATGAAAGAGTAGGCCCCTTGCAGTATGAACAGGATATCATCCGATATGCTGCTATCAATAAAGATGTAGTTGTGGTGGCAGCAGCAGGCAATACCGCACAGGATTTGGATTTTTATCCAGCATCTTACGATTTTGTGACTTCAGTGGGTCAAACCAATTTTCAAGACCACTTGGCTGCATTTGCTACGTACAGCACCAAAATCGATATTTCTGCTCCGGGTATTGGACTACCCTTGCTGTCTAACAATGGAAGTTTTCAGTATGACCAAGGTTCCTCTTTTGCAGCACCACAAGTAGCCGCTGCTGCTTTGCTGTTGCGCTCATACAGACCACACCTTTCAGCCCTTCAAGCGGCAGAGCAAGTGAGAATCACGGCAGATTTGATCGATACGTTACCATTTAATCAAGCGTATGCAGGAAAGCTAGGAAGGGGAAGATTGAACATGTACAAAATGCTGAACGATACCACCCTTCCCTCCATTAGACTAGAATACCATACATGGCAAAATACTTCAGGAAAAACTTCCGATTTACAGCCTGGTGATACGGTTGTACTTCAAACGGTTTGGAAAAATTACCTAAAGACGGCATCAAATATTGAAGTTCGCGTAGGAACCCAGAGTCCCTATTTTTCATCCTGGCTTACCGATTCCACTACCATAAATACCCTAGCTGAAGGAGACACGTTGACATTAGTATTTACTGCGGTGCTTTCTTCATCCATTCCGGAAAACAGTTTTGCTTTGTTGCGATTCGACCTTACTGGTTCGGGCTACCAAGATTTTGATCATCTCAGAACATACCTAAGGCCTTCCTATCTTACCTTGGATGCGGGAAGACTTAGTTTTACCAGTACCTCCAGAGGCAAAAACGGATTTAATGACTTCCTAAATACTCAAGGAATTGGGATCAGATTTATGGATAAAAATCTGATGTATGAATCAGGTTTGATGCTAGGTAAAAGCCCCATGCAGGTAAGTGATGTGGTTCGTTTCGATTTCTTCAATCGATCCAATGATTTCAGCACCACCCAGTTCATTGAGCGAACCACTCCTACTTTTGCGGACGAAGAGGTGAGGGTGAGTTACACAGATAGTGTATTGGCTTCCTTACCGATGTCTGTTGAGGTAACACAGCAATGCTTTCGCTGGGATAGCTTAGACAATGCCATCTTAGTGGAATTTACTGTAAAAAATACCGGAACGGCTCCACTGGACAGTTTGTACCTAGGTCAGTTCAACGACTGGGATATAGTCAATTACTACGACAATTCCTCCCATTGGGACAGCACCTTGAATCTAGGATATGTACTACACAATACGATTGCGGGTACAGTAGCAGGGGTGTTGGTATTGGGAAACTATACACCTCATTTCACTTCGATAGATAATTATAATCTATACACAGGAGGGATCAACATCACAAATAACTTCAGTAAAGCGGAAAAATATCAATCCTTAAGTCAGGGTATCTTTGGATCTGGATTGGGAGCAAATGTCATTACGGATATTTCTCAAGTAGTATCCGTTGCGCTCCCCACAATTTCTGCAGGTAATCAAGTGAAAGCCTCATTTGCTTATTTGGCGGATACCTCGTTGGCGGCTTTGCAACTTACAGCGTATCGAATCAAGGCTTTGTATCAGCAGATCAATACAGGCCCTATACCCAACGTGCAGGATATCATGGTATGTGCTCAAGACAGCAGTTTTTCCATAAGTGCGAATAACACCCAAAATTTAAACGTGTATGCAGACAGTAGCCTGACGCAATTGTTGTTTCAAGGAAATAGCTACTCCTCCCCTGCTCCTGCGCAGCCCTTTTCACTGTGGGTTACCAATTCTGATAGCCTATTTGAAAGCCCGGCAAAGCAAGTGATCATTCAACCCAGAGGCCCCTTTGCAGGTATTCTTGCCAACAAAACCCTGCTTACTGAAGGCGCGGATACTACAGCTATGTTATATGACATCAGCCAAGGAAGGGCAAGTACACTTTGGCAAATGCCTTCAGGC
>DAINOB010000138.1:0-6420 GCA_036735585.1 Cytophagales bacterium
ATTTCGCGCATTCCTATCATGATAGATTCTTCCAAGTGGCATATCATAGAGGCAGGTCTGAAATGTGTGCAAGGCAAGGCCATTGTCAACTCTATCAGTCTGAAAGGGGGAGAAGAAGAGTTTGTTAGGCAAGCCAAATTGATTCGAAGGTATGGAGCCGCTGTAATTGTGATGGCATTTGATGAACAAGGGCAAGCGGACTCCTACGAACGTAGAATTCAAATATGTGAACGCTCTTACAATATCCTTACTCAAAAAATAAGGTTCCCAGCACAGGACATCATTTTCGATCCAAATATTTTTCCCGTAGCTACCGGCATTGAAGAACATAGAAACAATGCTTTGGATTTCTTTAGAGCTACGAAATGGATCAGAACCAACCTTCCAGGTGCGCATGTGAGTGGTGGAGTCAGCAACGTTTCGTTTTCTTTCAGAGGCAACAACTCTGTGAGAGAAGCCATGCACTCCGCATTTCTATACCATGCTATCCGAGAAGGTATGGATATGGGCATAGTGAATCCTGCCATGCTGGAAGTGTATGATGAAATACCTAAAGATTTATTAGAAAGGGTAGAGGATGTATTGCTTAATAGACGTGATGACGCAACAGAAAGACTTCTGGAATTTGCTGAAACTGTAAAAAGCAGCGGAAAGAAAGTAGAGCAGGAAGATGTATGGCGCCAAGGTGAGGTTGAAAATCGTTTGTCTCATGCCTTGGTTAAAGGAATTATTGACCATATCGATGCGGATACTGAAGAGGCACGTCTGAAATATGTAAGCCCTCTGAAAGTAATCGAAGGGCCGCTGATGGATGGAATGAATGTAGTGGGCGATCTTTTTGGTGAAGGCAAAATGTTTCTCCCTCAAGTGGTGAAGAGTGCCCGCGTGATGAAAAAGGCTGTGGCCTATCTTCTGCCATATCTTGAGGCTGAAAAAAGAAGCACAGGGAATACCTCAAAAAACGCAGGTAAAATCTTGTTGGCTACCGTGAAAGGTGACGTCCATGATATTGGGAAAAACATAGTAGGAGTGGTGTTGGCATGCAACAATTTTGAGATTATTGACATGGGTGTGATGATTCCTGCGGAGAAAATTCTGGATACTGCCGTACGAGAGCAAGTAGATATTATTGGCCTAAGCGGTTTGATCACCCCTTCATTGGATGAAATGGTATATGTGGCCAAGGAAATGGAGCGCTTGGGACTCAAAATCCCGCTATTGATTGGAGGGGCTACTACTTCCAGAATTCATACGGCTGTCAAAATAGACCCCTGCTATTCAGGACCTGTGGTGCATGTATTAGATGCTTCTAAAAGTGTACCTGTAGCCAGCTCCTTGTTAAGCAAAGATCAAAGCGCAGATTTCTTTCTTTCCTTGAAAGCTGAGTATGCAAAACTTAGAGAAGATCACGCCACAAGGCAGGAGGAGAAAAACTTTATCCCCTATACACAAGCGGTGGATAATGCTTGGAAGAACTCAGATTCTAATTATCAAGCTCCAAAACCAAAGTTTGTAGGCCGAAAAACACTTCGAGAAATCCCTTTATCTGACATTAGACCTTTTATTGACTGGACACCCTTTTTCCAGACATGGATGCTTCAAGGAAAATTTCCTCAGATTCTAGAACATCCTGTAGTAGGTGAGGAGGCCAAAGCACTCTATCGTGATGCCAATCGGATGTTGGATCGACTCATTGAGCAAAATGAATTGAAAGCAGCAGCCGTTTTCGGAATTTTTCCTGCAAAAAAGATCGCCTCAGATTCAATTACCGTTTTCGCAGACGAAGCCCGCGCTCAACCCTTAGAAACTTTTGAATTTTTGAGGCAGCAAGGCAAAAAAGGCAACGGTGTCCCCAATCTTTCTTTGTCTGATTTTGTGTCAGGAAATGAACCACATGATTACTTAGGATTTTTTGCAGTAACTACAGGGTTGGGTATAGAACCTTTGTTGGAAGCTTATGCCAAAGAACATGACGACTATCAAAGCATTATGCTCAAAGCTGTGGCAGATAGACTTGCAGAAGGATTGGCTGAGATGCTGCATTACAAGGTAAGGACTGAATACTGGGGATATGCCTCGCATGAACCACTTGATTATGAAGGAATGATCAAGGAAAACTATGAGGGTATTCGCCCTGCCCCCGGATACCCAGCATGCCCTGATCACACAGAGAAAACCAAGCTTTTTAGATTGCTTGATGTACAGAATGAAATAGAAATTGAACTTACCGAATCCATGGCTATGTACCCGGCATCTTCAGTTAGTGGCTTTTATTTGGCGCATCCCCAAAGCAGGTATTTTGGATTGGGAAAAGTAGCCAAAGATCAGGTAGAACATTATGCCAGCAGAAAATGCATGACACTACAGGAGGTAGAGAGATGGCTAGCACCCAACCTTGGCTATGATCCAGGCAAATAAAAATTGTATCCCGTTAAAGAATAAGACCAATAAGAATGAAAGTTACTGAACATATAGCCAACGCAAAAGAAACTCTATTTACCATTGAAATTCTGCCTCCATTAAAAGGGGAAAGCATTCATTCATTATTTCAGGCGATTGAACCTATGATGGAATTCAAACCCCCTTTCATAGATGTAACCTATCATAGAGAAGAATATACATACAAGAAGAGGGAAAATGGATTGTTGGAAAAAGTAGCCACCCGCAAAAGACCAGGTACTGTTGGTATTTGTGCTGCCATCATGAATAGATTTAAGATAGATGCAGTGCCTCACATCATATGTGGTGGGTTCAATAAAGAAGAAACAGAAAATGCGCTCATAGACCTACATTTTCTTGGAGTGGACAATGTGTTGGTGCTTCGTGGTGACGCAATAAAAAGTGAGGGTAAATTTGTACCTGAACCTGGAGGACATGCATATGCTACGGATTTGCTTGCGCAGGTAAAAGAAATGAACAACGGGCAATACCTCGATGAAGATCTGCAAAATGCTGTCCCAACAGACTTTTGCATAGGAGTATCAGGATACCCCGAAAAGCATTTTGAAGCACCCAATCTAAAGTCTGACCTCAAATGGTTGAAAAAAAAGGTAGATATGGGAGCTGAATACATCGTAACTCAAATGTTTTTTGACAATAAAAAATATTTTGACTTTGTAGATCTTTGTAAAAACGCAGGAATAAACATCCCGATTATTCCTGGGCTAAAGCCAATCACTGCCAAAAATCAGATTTATGTTCTTCCGAGCATTTTTCATATCGACATTCCGGAAGCGCTCGCTGATGAAGTGGAAGCATGTAAATCATCAGAGGCAGTAAAAGAAGTGGGAATACAGTGGGCCATTGCTCAATCCAAAGAATTAAAAGCAGCTGGTGTTCCAGTCCTTCATTATTATTCTATGGGTAAATCTGAAGCCGTGGTAAAGATTGCAAAAGGTGTATTTTAATGAACAACAAGCAAAAAGTTACCCTCGTAGAGTGCCCTCGCGATGCCATGCAAGGCATTCATGAGTGGATTCCTACAGAATTAAAGATACAGTACCTCAATAAGTTATTGAACGTAGGGTTTGATGTGCTTGACTTTGGCAGCTTTGTTTCTCCTCAAGCCATTCCTCAACTGAAGGATACAGCAGAAGTGCTTGAAAATTTACAAACAGGAGATACGCAACTCTTAGCCATTGTAGCCAATACCAGAGGAGCTGAACAAGCTTGCCAGTACCAAAGCATCCGATATTTAGGGTTTCCACTTTCTATTTCAGAAACCTTTCAGCAAAGAAATACTCATAAAAGCATTGAGCAAGCAATAGATACAGTAAAGGATATACAAAACCTTTGCATGAAACATGGTAAAGGACAAGTGGTGTATATCTCAATGGGTTTTGGCAATCCTTATGGAGATCCTTATGATCAAGCTATAGTCCTTGAGTTTGTAGAGCGGCTCAAAGCATTAGGGGTGGAGATTATATCTTTGGCTGATACGGTGGGTAAAGCCAATCCAGAAGAGATCAGGTCAATGTTTGAGGTCGTGCTGCCTGCCTTCCCAACCGTGGAATTTGGAGCTCATTTGCATGCTACCGTACAAGGAGCAAGTGCAAAGCTAGAGGCCGCGTGGGATGGTGGATGCAGAAGGTTTGACGGTGCTTTGATGGGATTCGGTGGATGTCCTATGGCTGGTGATGAACTGGTAGGCAATATTGACACCTTAGAAATTCTTAAGCTCCTAAAAAGCAAGAACCACGCGCAAGACATACACGAGGCAGCTTTGGAAGAAGCACTTTCTTTGGCACCTTTGGTTTTTAATCGCTAGTTATGCCGCATCCGCTTCATGTAGATATTTTTATACCCTGTTTCGTAGATCAGATGTATCCAGAAATTGGGTTCAGCATGGTGAAGGTGCTTCGGGCTCTAGGCTGTGAGGTGCACTACAATACGGAACAAACCTGCTGCGGCCAGCCGGCATACAATGCGGGTTTTTTTAAAGAAGCAGCAGATGTTGCAAGCAAGTTTGTGTCAGATTTCAGCAGGTCAAATGCAAGGTATATTATCACGCCCTCTGCATCTTGTGCAGGTATGATCCGGAATGGATACAATGAACTCCTAGCCGACAACAGCAATAGAATGGAGCTCAAGCAGGTGCAGAAAAACACTTTTGAGTTTGTAGAATTTATCGTAAAAGTGTTGCAAGTAGATCACATCCCTGGGGTGGTTTTCCCACATGTCATCACCTACCATGATTCCTGTAGTGCTTTGAGAGAGCTAGGACTTAAAAACGAGCCCCGACAACTATTGGAAGCCGTTGAAGGGCTACAGCTAGTAGAGATGGCAAGAACAGAAACTTGCTGTGGATTCGGGGGGACTTTTGCAGTAAAGTTTGAGGCAATTTCTGTGGGGATGGCGGAACAAAAAGTGCTAGATGCAATGAGTACAGGGGCTGAATATATGGTCTCCACCGATGTGTCCTGCTTGATGCATGTAGATGGATACATCCAAAAAAATAAGCTCCCACTCAAAACTATGCACATTGCAGAACTTCTTGCTACAGGTATGTCCTAATAACTAAGCAGCCAACGCGTTTATTTTATCCCTAAGTAAAGTACAGACTTCATAATTTTCCTCTGATTCATAATGTGATAAAAGCAAATTCAAATAGTTAGGATCGCTGATCATTTCCCAATACGATTGCTCTATAACATCTGCACTTATCTTTCGCTCAAGTTCATAAACCAACAGCTCTTTTTCATCTATGTGCTGACTTTGATTTTTAATGGATTCTAACAATTCAGCATGTACCGATAACAAAAAATTAGTATTGGCTATCAGCACCCTATTGGAGGCAATGAGCGTTTTGTTTTCTAAAATTAAGGCCTCCCACTCATGCACATGGCCAGATGTTGAGGTTAATAGAGCAATTTTTCTAATCTGCTCAGAAGTTTGATTTAGCGCCTGAATATTTTCTTTAAACGCTGCGCGACTTTTGTCAAGGAATATTTTCACGTAATCTAGAAGCTTGATGATTTCTATATGGCTTGACTTCATAGCGTTCTCACATGTAAGTTTTATCGAAGATCAGACAAAAATTATTAAGAGACAAGTTAGTTTTCAACATTTATTCATTTGATTATTAAGATGAAAGATGGTCTTTAAAATAACTCTGTAATAAAAATCCCTAATCATTGGGATGTAATGTTTTAAGGTTGCCAACATATTTAGAGATTCAAGTTTCCATTTGCTTATGATTTTTATGGAGGGGAAGGCTTTTTGCCCTAAGATACCATTTCAAGACGATCGATTTGGTGAGAAGCAAGCATTTAGTTCGTAGGTTTGTATCATGAGAATAGCTGTTTTTTTTGGTGGTTCTTCCAGAGAAAGAGAAGTATCGTTTGCAGGTGGTCGTACGGTCATTGATAATCTTGACAAACAATTGTTTCAGACAATCCCAATTTTCGTAGAAAGCAGCGCCAATAGATTTATTTTACTTGATTGGCAATACCTCTACAAGGGCACCATTCGCGACTTTTACCCTGACCCTTCTTTGTCTGATTCTCAGGATTTTCAAATTTATGCTGAGTCACTTCTAGAGCAGCCTGAAAAGATTGAGCACTCCATTAAAAAAATAGGGAGGGAGATATATCCTCATGAATTTAATCAGCTTTTTGATTTTGCATTTTTGGCTCTTCATGGTCCTCATGGGGAAGATGGCAGCATACAAGGTCTGCTCGAGTGGTATGGAATTCCATACAGTGGTTCAGGGATGTATGGTTCGGCCTTGGGTATATCAAAATTTCGTCAAAATACCCTTCAGGAACACCTACAGCTTAGCAGTGGCCATTTTATTGCTGTGCAAAGAAGCGCACTGCCAGCCTACCTAGAGCCAGTATCTTATGATGAATTAAAAGCAGCACTTGGCTTCCCTTTAGTGATCAAAAGCTGCAATCAAGGCTCCTCCATTGGGGTTACCGT
>DAINOB010000139.1:0-6341 GCA_036735585.1 Cytophagales bacterium
ACGTCTTAAACCCACCGTCTCTTTCTTTAGGCAACGTGCCTACCCTCTGCAGCAACGGTACACAACAACTACTTACTGTAGGCAGCCCCTCTGGAGGGATTTACTCTGGAACAGGAGTAGTTTCTGGTGGATTTTTTAATCCTGCCAACTCTGGACCAGGAAACTTTGCGATTGTTTATACCATAGCCAATGCGGGCTGCACTGCTAGGGATACTTTTAACATTACGGTAAACCAAGCACCAATCGCGACTATTTCTATACGTACAGATTCATTGGTAGCCCCTGTTTTTGGAGGAAGCTATCAATGGTTCATTGGCAATGATTCCATCATAGGAGCTACTGACTCGATCTATATTCCTACACAAGATGGGCTTTACAGTGTAAGGTTGCGAGATACCACATTGTGTACTGCTTTTTCACCTCAGGTGAATTACATTGTAGGTGGTAATCCTTTGTTTTCTGATCTGGAAAGCCACATAAAAATCTATCCTAATCCTGCATCAGGCCAAGTATCCATTGAGGCAATACAAGAAGGAATGTTGGAAATATATTCAGCAGAAGGAAGAAGGGCAGGTATCTATAGACTGCTACCAGGTCTTAATACTATTTTGTTGAGTAACGTATCGGCAGGATTCTATACCCTTATCATTCGTGAGGATCGCAACAATAGTATCAAGCGCGGTCGATTGGTGGTAATTTCTGCTCTGGACTAGAAAAAACAATACAGATTAGGCGTAGTTTTGCACTCTATTGTGGCAAAACGGTCAAACGCACTTCCATTCTTCGCAGTCTTCCTTTTTCTTTCAAGTCTTACGTGTGTTGAGGCTCAAAGGAAAGAAGGACTTGCAGTAAACAAGACTTTATCGATTTCAAAGGCAGAGAGTCCCATTGTCATCGATGGAATAGCAAGTGAAGAAACTTGGAGCGCCAAGGATAAGGCTACAGATTTCTATCAAAACTTTCCCTACGATACTTCTTTTTCAGAGAGCAAAACCGAGGTAATGCTTACCTATAATGAGGATTTTCTTTACCTCTATGCCATCTGCTACGATCATACCCCTGGAGACTACGTGGTACAAACACTTCGAAGAGATTTTAACATTAATTTTTCAGACTATTTTGCCATAATTCTAGATCCTGTGGGCGACCTCACCAATGGCTTTAAGTTCATGGTCAACCCTTATGGAGTGCAGGCAGAAGGTTTGATCAGCTCGGGTGGTAATTTTGGTAGCTCAAATGATTGGGACAATGTTTGGTATGCAGAAACTCAGCGCTCAGATACAGCATGGACAGTAGAAATTGCAATTCCATTTAAAACTTTGAGATACAATGCTCAGAGTAAAAACTGGAAGATCAATTTCGCACGAAACAACTTAAAAATAAACGAACGCAGCAGTTGGACACCTGTTCCAAGGAACTTCCTGATTACCTCTCTTGCATTTGCAGGCACATTGGAATGGGATGCTCCTCCTCCTCATCCTGGAAAAAATATTGCATTGATCCCTTATGTTACCAGCGCAGGCTCTAAGGATCATGCAAGAGGAACTGCCTTTATAAATAAACCTGGAGCGGGCCTAGATGCCAAAGTGGCGATCACACCATCCTTGAATCTAGATCTTACCATCAATCCAGATTTTGCACAAGTAGATGTAGATCGACAAATAACCAACCTTACACGTTTCAGCCTGTTTTTTCCAGAGCGAAGAGCCTTCTTTCTTGAAAATTCAGATTTGTTTTCAAATTTCGGTTTCAGCAGAATCAGACCCTTCTTTTCTAGAAGAATAGGGCTCAATGAAGGTCGGCAAGTACCTATTTACGGAGGCGCTCGCCTAAGCGGGAAGGTGGGCGAAACCTTGCGCATTGGGGCCATGACTATGCAAACGGCCCCTGACCGGATCAGAATTTCTGAAAGAGACTCTACAATAAGTCAAGGACAAAACTATACCGTAGCGGCATTTCAACAGGATGTTTTTGGCAACGGCTCCAACATTGCCATGATTATGGTAAATAGGCAAGCTGTACATAATGAGGGAAATGCATTTGCACAGAACAACTACAATAGAATCATAGGCATTGACTATAACCTGGCCTCACGTGACAATCGCTATCGAGGAAAGCTTTTCTATCATCAGTCTTTTTCACCTGAGCAAAAAATAAATGCAGAAGCGCACGCTTCATGGCTCCGATATCGAGATAAGCATTGGTCCATGGAATGGAACCATGAGTATGTGGGTGAAAACTACAATGCCGAAGTAGGATTTGTACCGCGACTTTTCAATTTCAATGCAAATACTGGTGAATTGGTAAGGAGGGGATTTTGGAGACTAGAGCCTGATATCAATTATGCATTTTTCCCAAAGTCCAAAGTGATCAACAATATGGGCCCTGGCTTGTATTACAATGCTTATTTCAATACCGATTACAGCGAAAATGAATGGACAGTAAATCCATACTATTTTGTAAATTTTCAAAACTCTTCTGAGCTCAATTTCTTTTATCAAGAAAACTTCACATACCTTTTTTTTCCTGTTGATGTCACAGAAACAGGGTCCAATCCGCTACCTATGGGAGGATACCGCTACAGAAGCGCAGGAGTAGAATACTTTTCAAACATTCGAAAGCGATTTACCTATTCGATTTCCATGAACTCTGGCACTTTTTATTTAGGAAGACTTACCAATATTACTGGAGAGATGGGCTACAGAGTGCAGCCTTGGGGTAATTTTGCTTTGGTGGTAGACCATAACAGGGTCACATTTCCCGATCCGTTTGGATACAGAGAGCTGTACTTGATTTCACCCAGAGTGGATTTGACTTTTCATCGAAATGTCTTTTTCAGTGGGATCCTTCAATACAACAATCAAATATCCAATGTAAACACCAACCTAAGATTGCAGTGGAGATTCAAGCCTATGTCGGATTTATTCATGGTGTACAGCGATAATTATTTTTCTGATACCTTTAGAGTCAGAAACAGATCGTTCACCGTAAAGCTGGTTTATTGGCTCAATTTGTAGCATGATGCACCCCATCCGAAGTCAAATACTAAGCCTTCTAAGAAAAGAAGATATCTTATTGCAGCAATTATGGGATCGTTGGCAAATGCTTGATCCCAACAAGTTGCATATGTTGCCGCCCAATGAAGGATGGACTTTGATGCAGGCAGCTGCACATCTTTGTCAGGCTGAAATGCTGGCACTGACCTATGTAAAAAAGAAAAGTCAGTCAGAACATCTGGTGCAAGGCGTACATCAGTCTAGCCTAAGGTTGATGGCGCTTAAATTGGTTTTGGCTTTGCCCATAAAGTTTAAGGCTCCAAAAGTAGTTTCTGTACCACCCCATTATGAAACTATGGAACTATTGATCCATGACTGGAAATCAACCAGAGAAGAACTCAGGCATTTTATTGAGCACTTAGAAGAATCGAAATTGAACAAATCTTTTTTCAAGCATCCTGCTGCCGGAATGCTTACCCCGATAGATATGGCCAGATTTTTTCTATACCATCTCAATCATCACCTAAGGCAGTACCAAAGACTAGAAAGAAAAATAAATAGCCAATGAGCCGAATCAGACCCATTTTTTATACCCTGTTGATCTTATTTGCAACTTCCTGTGATCAGGAATCTCTTGACCAAATCCTCAATCCATCCCTCACAGAATCTGAGGTCATCGAAGGACTAAGAGCAGCCCTAACTGTGGGCACCGACACCTCAGTCACCACGCTGAATAAAGTGAATGGGTATTTTGCCGATCAAGCGGTAAAGATACTTTTACCCCCTGAGGCACAGATCATTCAACAATACGTAAACTACCTTCCAGGAGGTCAGTTGGTCATTGACGAAGTGATTTTAAAAATCAACAGAGCTGCTGAACAGGCAGCTGTGGAAGCTAAGCCTATTTTTGTAAATGCCATTACTGGTATTACCATTCAAGATGGTTTTAACATACTCCGTGGTGCAGACACTGCAGCCACCCAATATTTGAAACTAAGCACCTACGATTCTCTACAATCCCGATTTACACCACCCATTACACAAGCGTTGAGCACTCCGTTGGTGGGCAATCTATCTGCACAAAGTGCCTATGCCGATCTCATTTCATTGTACAACAGCATTCCCAGAGTTCCTTTTGTCTTCACCCAACCTCCGATCACCAACAATTCTCTTTCCTCTTACACCACTATAAGAGCCTTAGATGGATTGTTTCTGAAAGTAGCCGAGGAAGAAAAATTAATTCGGAGAGACCCCCTTCACAGAGTTACTCAGATTTTAAAAAGAGTGTTTGGCTCTGCCTAAAGCCATTACCTTTGCATCAAATTCATTCTAAAACCTATGTTCACAGGATTTTATCATACCCACAAATTGGTGGTAGTTCTTTTTGTGTTGCTCTATCTTATCAAAACAGTGCTTTTGATTGCCAATCAAACACAAGCACTTGAGAAATTTAGAAAGATTACAAAAATCCCAGAAATCGTAATCTCCTCTCTTTTCTTGATTACAGGAGTGTATTTGTTGTTTAACTCAGCAAATATTGGCACGCTCACCATCGTTAAAATTGCCTTAGTAATTGTGTCTGTGCCCATTGCCATGATCGCATTTAAAAATTCCAACAAATTACTAGCAGTTTTATCCTTTCTGCTCATTGTCACAGTATATGGCCTGGCCGAAATCAATAAGAAACAACAGGGCAAAATCAGCATCCCCGATGTGTATGGAAATCAGTCTCAAGGTGAAGATAACGTGCCTGTATCTGTAGATGGTGCTATCGTGGGAAAACGCATTTACGAGCAAGCATGTATCAGTTGTCATGGCAAAAATGGGGATGCCTGCTTGAGCGGTGCAAAAAACCTACAAATGAGTGTCCTGAGTCGTGAAGAGCAAATTCATATCATTAGGAATGGAAAGAACACTATGCCTGCCTACAAGCAACTTACAGATGCCCAAGTGAATGAAGTAATCAGCTATATCAATGGGTTTAGAGCATTGAAAGACAAACCATAAGGCACAAAAAAACCCTCTATAAGGCACAGAGGGCTTTCCGAAAAACTTAAAACTAACTAAACCAACTAATCTCAATCAATATTTACAAATACTGTGCAAAAGATGCAGCAGTATATCTAATTTATGTCATGCCTGCATTCAGCGTGGATTGAGGCTTGAATAGAGCATCCAATATTCGTCTATAAACCGATCCATACTTCTGGTAGGCCCAGTCCATCAATTTTGGCATATCATCAGGCAGTATGGCTCTGATGGCCTTCTTTAACTCTTTCTCAAACAAATGCGCGGAAAAACTCACTTTGTCTATGATCAGCTTATAGTATTCAAGCATCTTTCTTCGATGAGACAACGATTTACTTTTCATACCAATTAAAGTTTTGAACCGCAGTTCATTTACCAAATTTTATACCACAATCCCAAAATCAAATTGTTTTTTCGGCTGGCATTACGTTAACTTTAACGGCTGTTAATCTTGATTTAGTATCAATCCTCAAAAATTAAATCTACTATGAACAAAATACTCTTAATAAGCCTGCTGATAGGAATGATAGGAATTTTACAAGGCTGCAACAAAGCCCAAGACAAAACCACACTTCAATACCCTGACTCCAGAAGAGAAGATGTGCAGGATACCTACCATGGCACTGTAGTGCAAGATCCATATCGCTGGCTGGAATTTGATACCGCTGCGGAAGTAGAAGCATGGGTGAAAGCTCAAAATCAACTCACTTTTGGCTATTTGGAAAAAATCCCGTTTCGGGCAAAAATCAAATCTCGATTGGAAGAAGTGTACAATTATCCCAAATACAGCCTCCCTTCTAAAGCTGGAAAATATTTGATATTCAGTAAAAACGATGGATTGCAGAACCAAGCAGTCTACTACATTCAAGAAGGCGAAAATGGAACTCCAGAGGTACTGATAGACCCTAACAATCTGGCCGAAGGAGGGA
Source organism: Cytophagales bacterium (assembly GCA_036735585.1). Classification (GTDB taxonomy): domain Bacteria; phylum Bacteroidota; class Bacteroidia; order Cytophagales; family JAIYAX01; genus JAIYAX01. The sequence continues at coordinate 5,954 of DAINOB010000139.1, forward strand.
CAGCCTCCATCAGTTTGCTTGGATATAGCAAAGATTATAAGTATGTAGCCTATGCCCAATCCAATGCGGGTAGTGATTGGAAAACCATCAAAGTGATGGAACTAGAAACCCGGCAAGCACTCAAAGATGACTTGCAATGGGTTAAATTCAGTGGAGCCGCTTGGGATGAAAAAGGCTTTTACTATTCCAGATACGATGCACCTAAAGGGGGTTCAGCCTTTTCAGGCAAAAACGAATTCCATAAAGTATACTATCACCTACTAGGCGATGCTCAGGAGAATGACAAATTAATTTATGAGGATAAAAATCATCCACTACGTTATTACAGCGCAAGCCTAACCGAAGATGGCAGCTATTTACTACTTTATGTGGCGGAAGGTACAGATGG
>DAINOB010000140.1:0-6326 GCA_036735585.1 Cytophagales bacterium
GTAAAGCGAGTAGAAGCCCCATTATTAGACATCTCAGCCACATTTATCCGAGAATGTGTGCAGAAAGGGCATGATATACAGTATCTGGTGACTCAGGAGGTTGCAGGATTTATCCGGTTGAAAAGATTTTTTATCTGAAGGTTTCGCGGAGAGTAGTCCATTATTATCATAATCCATTTTCATATTTGGCACTTCGATTGAGTAAATACAGCTCAAATCAAAAGACCGTGTTTATGAGAAAAGTTTTATATAATATCTGTCTGGGAGCTATACTTCTGGCTGGTGTAAGTTGTATAAGAGTGGTAAGACAGGGAGAAGTAGGTGTGAAAAGAACATTGGGAAAGCTAAAACCACAAGAGCTCTATTCAGGTACCTATATCATCAATCCCTTTGTTACTAGAGTTATCAAAGTGCCTGTAAGAACAATCAATTTGCCCGTGACGCTAGAATCGCTGCCTAGCAGGGAGGGCCTAAATGTTCAAGCTGAATTTTCTGTTTTGTTTCATGTAAGACCAGAATCTGCTGTGCAGATTGTTGAGACTTTAGGAGTTAGAGAGGGAGAAGAGATAATAAGAAACGTTTTGCGCTCAGCAGCAGCAAATGTTACTGCCAAACATGATGCAAAAGACCTACACACTGCCCAACGAGATGAGATCGGAAGAGATATTGCAAAAAATATGACAAATCTTCTCGGAGATAGAGGTTTGGTAGTAGAAGCTATTCTGCTTAAAAGTATTCGATTGCCAGCCGGCCTTTATCAATCCATAGAGCAGAAGATGCAAGCAGAACAAGAGGCTCAAAGAATGGAGTATGTACTAATGAAAGAGAGAAAGGAAGCTGAAAGAAGAATTATTGAAGCCGAAGGCATAAGAGATGCACAGAAAATAATCAATGAGGGGCTAAATGAAAATCTTTTGCAATATCTATCCATTGAGGCATACAGACAATTATCACAATCACCAAATGCTAAAATGGTGATCACGGATGGAAAATCTCCGATGATTTTTCAACCTGAATAATTGACCAAGACCATGGTGTGAATTGGCACATCGGTATTTGTAGGAATCAAGCTTAGTGACTAGGTTTGAGCCGATACATATGTCAGTACTCCAAGCTTCACCCATTAAAAAAGTCAATATTTCGGCTATCATTATTACAAAGAATGAAGAGCGAAACATTGCAAGATGCTTGGAATCATTGCTTTGGGTAGATGAAATTATCATAATAGATAGTTATTCTACAGATAAAACAATAGAAGTGGCATTGAGCTATGAAAAGGTACGATTGTTCAGTGCTGAATGGAAAGGTTTTAGTGAAAATAAGCGCAAAGCATTGCATCATTGTACTCATCATTGGATATTTTGGTTGGATGCCGATGAAGAAGTAACTTATGAATTGCAACAAGAAATTCTTGCTCTCACACCTGAGTATCTATCACAGTATGATGCCTTTACCATTCCTCGTAAAACCTACTTTATGGGGGAATACGCACGAATCTTTTATCCCTCTAGATCAGGTAGATTGTTTGATAAGAATAAATGTGGTTTTAATGATAAAGTAGTACATGAAGGCTTGTTAATTCATGACAAATCACGATTAGGGCATTTGAACAGTGTACTGAATCATTTTAGCTTTTCCACCCTTGAGCAATACTTCTCTAAAATGAACTTTTATGGAAAGTATGGTGCAGAAGAGCTCATTAAGAAAAATAAAATAATGGGTAAATGGAGACTACTTGCCAGTCCTCTTTTTACTTTTTTCAAGTATTACGTTCTAGAAGGTGGATTCCTTGATAGAAAATTTGGTCTAATAGTAAGTTTGGGGAATACCTATGCAAACTTTATAAAGTACACCCATTACTATTTTCTTATAAAAGAACGGAAAAGATCAAATCTAAGGGAGAGTATATCACATCAGTCTGTGATTATCTCTCGTACAGATAACATTGGTGATGTATTACTCACATTGCCCATGGCAGCCGAATTAAAAGAACAAATACCGGGCATTAAGATTATATTTTTAGGTAAAAGGTATACCGAGGAATTGGTTAGATCAAGCTCCCTAGTTGACCATTTTGTCGCTGTGGAAGATGTAAGAGAAGGCAAACTTTCTTTAAACTCATTAAATGCCAAGGCTATTGTATTTGCATATCCTGACAGATTTGTGGCATATAACGCCTGGAAGGATAAAATTCAATGGAGGATTGGCACAAGCCATCGATGGTACAATACCCTGTTTTGCAATAAGTTGGTTGATTTAGGAAGAAGGCGCTCACACTTGCATGAAATGCAGCTTAATCTCCAACTTCTTGAGATGCTGGGAATTAATGAGCATTTTGATCTATATACTTTAGTTTCCAAATATGGCCTGCAACCAAAGGCTCATATTCCAGAAGAGATCGCATCGTTGTTTGACATAAGTAAATTTGTGTTAATCATTCATCCCAAAAGTAGGGGCAGTGCAAGGGAATGGCCACTTGAAAAGTATAGGCAATTGGTAGATACGCTTTCACCCAACAGATATTCTATTTTAGTTACTGGTACTGAGGCCGAGGGAAAGTTGATCAAAAACTCAGGCTTCTGGAATGGCATCACTTCGAATGTGCATGACCTTACAGGGAAATTGTCTTTGTCCCAACTTATAAGCGTGATTGCTCTGGCAGATGGACTGTTGGCTTGTTCTACAGGGCCCCTTCATATTGCGGCAGCCAATGGTATTTACACCCTTGGGTTATATCCCCCTATGAAACCTATTCATGCTGGCCGATGGGCTCCTATTGGCATAAATGCAGATTACATCACCGTAAATAAAAGTTGTAATGATTGCAGAAAAACAATGAATTGCATCTGCTTGCAGTCAATTTCTGTTGAAGAAGTGCTCAATCACATAGTAAGATGGTCAAAGAAAAGTGATGAAAGAGCAGCTGTTTAGTATTTCGGTGGTCATTCCCAATTACAATGGGTTAGCATTGTTAAAAAAGAACCTATCACCACTTTTCATAGCACTTGAAACGAGTAATCAAGAATACGAAGTAATACTTTCGGATGATGCTTCTACCGATGAATCACTCAGCTTTGTGGAACAAGAATTTCCTCAGATGCAATGTGTAACTTCAACGGTGAACACCGGTTTTTCTGCAACGGTGAACAGAGGATTGCAGCATGCAACTAAAGATTTGGTGATGGTGCTCAACTCTGACGTTGTTCTTTTTCCAGACTATTTCTTGCCTTGTTTAAAATACTTTACTAAAGATGAAACTTTTGGTGTAATGGGCAGAATCATTGACTTAGATTCAGATCAAATTCAAGATGCAGCCAAGTTTCCATCGGGTGGGTTTTTAAAAATAAATTCTACTCAAAACTATCTACCCGATCTTAAGAAGGAGCCTGAAATGTGGTGGCCTAGTCTATTCTTGTCTGGTGCCAATGCACTTATTTCAAGATCCAAACTTGAAATACTGGGTGGTTTCGATACCTTATATTCTCCATTTTATGTGGAAGACGTAGATCTGAGCATAAGAGCTTGGCGTTTAGGATGGAGCAGTTACTATGAACATATGGCTATTTGTAGACATCCTGCTTCTACTACCATCAAATCGTATCATAAGCAGCATTTTATACAAAAGATTTCTGTACGTAATCGGGCCTTTCTGCATCACATTCACCTGTCTGATACAGATCTTTTCCTTTGGCAATTGACTTTATTTCTAAAAGCACAGCTTGCCCTCCTATTGTGGGACAAAGCTTCTATCAATGGAATTTGGATGTATTTTAAGGATAGGTCCAAAGCTAATAAATCAAAAACCAGCTTTTTACATCTTGCAAATACACTAGGGACACCACCTATACATTTGATGCAGGTAAAGCATCAACTAAAGGAGGCATTGAAGGGTAAATCGCTTCACAAGTTTTAGTTTAATGCAATTTGTTCAATAGTTTTACTTTTGCTACTCACTCATAAACTCTGAGTTCATTCTTTCTGCATGAAATTATACATCCGTTTATTAAGTTATGCAAAACCCATTGGAAGGTACGCAGTGCCTTATGTGATCACTACAATTTTGGGGATCATCTTTGGGCTTATGAATTTTGCAATGATTATTCCAGTGCTGAATGTCCTCTTTTCTGAAGAAACAGTAAGACCGGAAACATATCAAAACGCGCCTTCATTCAATTTCAGTACGGATTTCTTTTTAGCTCTTTTTAATTACCATTTCTATAATGCGCTCGACAGTTTTGGTAGAATAGGGGCTCTTAAATTCGTCTTGGTCTTTTTGGTCATATCGGTATTCTTGGCCAATGTATTCCGATACATTTCATCACGGATCATGGAAGCATTTAAATTTCATACCCTGCTTAATCTAAGGCAAGCGGTTTTTCAAAAAGTATTGAATTTGCATCTCGGATATTTCAGTAATGAGCGCAAAGGCTCTATTATGGGAAAGATAACTCAGGATGTAGAAGTGATACAAGGAAGTATTACAAATACTTTAGGGGTTCTTTTTAAATCTCCAGCAGAGCTTATCGGGTATTTTGCAGTATTGTTTTACATGTCAGTAGAGCTCACGCTCTTCACAATTATTGTGATTCCTCTTTCAGGATTTGCCATAGGAAGAATAGTGCGGACCATCAGAGTACATGCAATGGATGCTCAGAGTGTATTTGGAATTATGATCAGCTATTTAGATGAGGCTTTAGGTGGCATGAGAGTAATCAAAGCATTTAATGCAGAGGAATACACCGAAGAGAAATTTTTGAAAGAAAATACTCGCTATACCGAAATACAGAAAACCATTGCCAGAAGGCAGGAATTGGCATCACCTGTAAGTGAGTTTTTGGGTGTTTTGCTGGTAAGTGTTATCGTATTGTATGGGGGAACATTGGTTTTATCGGATAACAGCAACCTCGGAGCCAATGAATTCATCGCTTACATCGCTATTTTTTCACAAGCATCAAGACCTATAAAAACACTTAGTGGATCTTGGTCCTCCATTCAGCATGGACTCGCCTCGGGTGAAAGGGTGCTAGAACTGATAGATACTGAAACTCAGATTAAGGATAAAAAAGGAGCAAAAGCACTAACAGGCTTTACTGATTCCATACGGTTCAATCAGGTAAGCTTTAGCTACGCATCTACAGAGGTTTTAAGGGATGTTAGTTTTGAATTACCCATAGGAAAGACAGTAGCTTTGGTAGGCCCTTCTGGTGGAGGAAAGTCAACAATCTCAGACCTCATTCCCAGATTTTATGACCCACAGAAAGGAAGTATTACTATTGATGGTCAGGATTTAAGGGATTGCCAGTTGAAATCAATTAGAGGACTAATGGGCATTGTAAGTCAGGAAGCTATTCTTTTCAATGACACCATTTTTAACAATATCGCATTTGGAATCCCCAACGCAACAAAGGCACAGGTAGAATATGCCGCCAAAGTGGCCAATGCTCATGATTTCATCATTGCAACTGATCAAGGTTACGACACTTATATAGGTGACAGAGGCGTAAAACTTAGCGGAGGTCAAAAACAGCGACTTTCTATAGCAAGGGCTGTTTTAAAAAATCCTCCAATTTTGCTCTTAGATGAAGCTACTTCAGCGTTGGATACAGAATCTGAGCTATTGGTGCAAGAAGCGCTAAACAATTTGATGGCAAATAGAACCACTCTGGTAATTGCACACAGGCTAAGTACCATCCAAAACGCGGATAAAATTTTGGTGGTGCGTAGAGGCGAGATTGTAGAATCTGGCACGCACACAGAGCTGATGTCTAACGATAAAGGGTTGTACCGAAGGTTGCAAACCCTCCAGAAGTCTGAGAAAAATATCGTGAGCTAATTGCTCTCTTTCAAGTATTTATTTTCAAACCAAAATGGACCGAAAGGAAGCAGCGCAGCAACACCGCCCGCAAAAGCTTTGGTAAATGGCCAACGCTCTTTAAACCATAGCACAATCAACCATAGTAAATACGCCACAAACAAAACACCATGCGCCCAACCTGTATATTTGACCGCCTCAGGAAAATCTGCGAAGTATTTTAAAGGCATGGCAACTAATAACAATAGCAAATAGGAAATGCCTTCAGCCCGAGATATCCAAATAAATTGACGCTTCATAAAATGAGAATTAGGTGAAATTCAATCGCAAAAATGATGCTTAGCTCGTTAAATGGACGATAATACCTAAACTTCAAAAATGTAAATAGGATGAAAGCGATATTTGTTCAATTTTGAGAGTTAAGTAATGGTAGCATATTTTAAATTGTAATGCTGGAAAGTCTGTTAAGTCCGCCTATACTCTTCTTTTTTCTAGGAATGCTAGCAGTATCTGT
>DAINOB010000141.1:0-6298 GCA_036735585.1 Cytophagales bacterium
GAACTGATCCTGACTCCTAGGCTAGACGATTTGTTTAAGATATTGGAGTAGGCAATAATTTAAATTGCCTTTTAATCATGATTTAATCACCCCCTAAACATCTTATGCATTACCAATAAATGTGGTAGGGTGATAATGGCAATGAAGATAAAAAGTACGGGTAATGGGTCTATATGCGATAGGGCAAACCACCAAATCAGGCCAAGAATGCCTAAAAACACCATCGCCACTAAGGTAAAAGGAAGTGCCAGTACCCATAAGGAAGCTACTTTAGTGTCTTTGCCTAGATAAGAAGCCATGTGCTTGAAGGTATTTTGAGCGTGCCAGCCCCCGAAGTAGAGTGCAAAGGCAGGCAGCAATGGCAAAAAGTAAATTAGGATAAGAACCAAGGAAAAGTATAGGATCTTGCTGAATTCCAGTCGAATAGGCTCTTTATTTTGAGCCATAAATCCCACTAGAAGTATGCAGAGTATTAAACCACTAAGTAGGTATACCGCATTTTCTGAAGCCGTCTGCCATAGTTGTAAGGATAAGTCATGCTGCCGTGTAATGCGAAATATCAAATCGCCTGTAAACTGAGGTTCGCGAAGGAGAATAAAAAATAAGACTGCTGTACCGAGTAGGAATTGACACACTTTCCACAAAAGGCCGGAAGGCGCGGGCTGCATATCCGATTCTCCAAAGTGCCAGGCAGAGAAAACCAGAAATAGCAGTAAACTCCAAGCCGGAACAAATACCCAGAGCAGTCCATAGATCAACATTTGCAAAAGATACTTAAGCAAGAATTTTTGTAAGCTGAATGAACTTTGCTTCGAAGAGAGATAATGCGCTTCTATCAGATGGTCAATAGCACCATGAGGAATGCCTAAAACGATTACAAATGCTATAAAAAATACCAAATCCAGCCATGTGGGTACTTGTACCACTAGGTGAGCAACTGCCAATAGGCCACCAAGAAGCAGGGCATAGAACCTGCCGTCTCTTAGCGTGGTGATAATTTTAGGCATGAACTACAGAAGCTGCTTCAGGGGTTACACTGTTTACTTCTGAAGCTTTCTTAAATCGGGTAAAAAACAGTGCTTTTAAAAAAATAAATAAGGGCAGTCGTGCGAAAATGGAGATTTCCTCCCAAACACTGGTTTGCTGATCCATAAAACGTAAAATCAAATCCATCTTTTTACGCTTAAATAAGCTGGTAAAAATATTTTTACATGCAGAAGGCTCATTTTTTATAATCCACAGCAACAACCCATCATAAAACCCAAATCGACTATGTTCAGAGGTTCTTACTGGAGAGACGCCTGAGAAAAAAGCGGCAGCCAATGCTTCACTGTCCTTTCTAATCCGCTGAAATGCATACCCTGTGCTCGACTTTACCATCCCTCCCACTGTTCCTAGGTTTACCTCGCCTTTTGGACCCATAGGATGAAAAACGCCTTGTTGCATAGGTATTTTCCCAAACTCACGATCCACAATTGTATAATCCTTGCCAAAATGCTGGGTTATATAGTGGGATAGTTCCTGTTCATAGGTAGAGATGTGCCATATTTCAGGACCCAGAAAAGTCAATTCAACCAGAGCTCGGGTTTCTGAAAGGGGCAAAACATACATGAAACTACAACCTCTTTCTTGCGATACATTGAAGTCCATCAAGGTAGCCTGACCTACTTTAAAAACGGGATTAGGAGTTTCAATGAACCAGCCTCGAAAGTGTTGCCAAAGAGAAATTGATGGTCTTTCACCCAAAAACAGGCTATTGTAAAACTTTGATGAAAAGTAGGTTTGATTTCTTGTGTGAACTATGAATTCCCCATTTTTACCATCAATATCCTTTACCAAGTCCTCAACGTAGTGGATGTTTTTAAATTGGGGCAAAAACTCTTTCCTAAAGAATGATATGAAATTGTTTCCGGGGATATAGTGGTAACTAAACTTTCCTAAATTTTGAGTAGTGCTGAATTGGTCAGCATTGAATGTAAGTGCCGGCCACGAACTGTGAACCAAGCCCTGAAAAGGCTCAGGAAGGGCATTATCCCAAAAACACCAAGACCGCTCAAGGTTCTCTCCAGCACCGATAAGGAGTATAGTTAAGTTTTGAAAGTCCGGAAATTTTGAAAGTGCATGCAAAAACAGCATTCCAGAGCAGCCATCACCCGCTACCACCAAATCATATTTTTTTACACTACCAGTTTCCATATTATTGATATGGAACTATCCCCAAATAAAAATGTTTTGACTACCGTTCTATTCGTATGCTTCACCATTTACGCCTGTAAGCCGTAACCCTTATCATCCACAACAGAATTAATTCTGCTACAGCATTGGACAAAGCATAATACCAAAAGAAGGTTTCAGATTCCAACTGCTCTCCCCAAGCTAAAAACATCCAAACACGTACAAAAAGAAGAACAATCTGATAACCCAGCAAAAATGGGAGCTTACGCTTTACATAAAAAATATAGGCCAAAGGGCTAGAAGCAAACCAAAGAATAAACCAAGGAGCCAAAGAGGCAGAGAGCGTGCCGGAGGTGCTCCAAGCCTCTCCAAATGCCAGAGAGAAAATCCATTCACCTTGCCAAGCCAGCGGCACAAAACATAGCACCGCTGCGCCTAGAAGCAAAATCATCAGTTTGTCTGTGAATCTGCCCAATTCACTATTTGTCTGCTGCATTTCTGAGGCTCGCTGCACATACACCTCGCCAAGGGTCATGCTTAAGGCAATTTTAGGAAGATTCAATACCCTCATGGCCAAACTAAAATACCCAAGTGTGGCCGAGCCAAAGAAAATATTGATTAAATAATTCGGCAGCTCTCGTGACAAAGCCGCAACCCCTTCAGAACTGAGTGCAAACAGTGGAAAGTCGGAATAGCGTCTTGCCAGTGATTTGAACAATCGCCACTGAATAGCCTGTGCGAAAAGCTGCTTTCTCACAATTACTAGCAAATACATGACAGCCGCTGACTGGCCAATGATGGCGGAGATAATCAATCCATTGATCAATCCTCCCTTTGAAAAATAACCCAAGCCAACGGCAAAAACACCTGTTGTAGTGGCTTGAACAATTTTTCCTCGTGAAATGGTGGCATATTTTTTAAGTCGTGTAAGCCAGCTGTTTAGGGTAAGAATACCTGAGGTTAGAATGATAACAGGGGCAATCCAAATGCCTAAGGAAGCAGAAACCCAAGAAGGAAAAAAGTAAGAAAAAGTTAAACCAAACAGACCAAAAACACCTGCAAAGGCGAGGCTTAAAACAAAACACAAGGCTACAATATGCCAGGCATAGTGATTCTTCTCTGGTAGAAGTATGGCGGTTTCATACTTACCTGCGGCCACCGTAGCGCCTAAGGTAAGTCCAGCCATATACAAAGCGAAAATCCCAAACTCTTGAGGAGTATATAATCTAGTAAGCAAAGGTGCAATCAATACGTTGATCAATTGAGCGGAACTATTGCCTGCCAAAAGACGAAAAACATTCGTCCAAAACTCGGATTGACGTATGCGCTGGTAAATGCTCATTTTCGTAAAAGTACGCAATCGAATAAAAGCACAAGTTCATTCATGCTTTTAGGTAATTTTGTGACACATGAAGTCAATCCTACAGCGATTAATCTCAGAACGAAAACGAGTGTCTTTGCGCTATGCTTTCTACAAATTTACCGCTCCCATGTACTACGGAACAGCAAGAAGCTGTAATCTATGCCATAAATCGTATAAAGCATTTCTACCTTTTGGTATTGTAAAAATAAGAGAAGATGCCTGTTGTCCAGGTTGTAGATCACTTGAACGCACAAGATTGCTTGCTTTTTATCTTGAAAGGGAGATTTTGCTTCAAGCCAAAGTTTTAAAGGTACTTCACTTTGCGCCAGAACCACAAATCACTGAACTTCTTCTTAAATACTCATCCGTTCGCTATTTATCCGTAGATATCAATCCTGAGTTGGCCATGCAGAAAGAAGACATCCATGCCCTAAGTTTCCCCGAAAATAGCTTTGACTTATTGCTCAATTCCCATGTGTTGTCTGTTTTGCCTGATGATAGAAAAGCGTTAAAGGAAATGTATAGAGTGTTGAAACCCGGAGGACTTTTAATTTTACAAGAAGAAATGAATTTCCAACAACCCACTACCCCCGAAGTTTCGCCAAATGCTTCTACTGCAGAAAGGATCCATACCTTTCATAGAGACGATCTTTATAGAGATTATGGTATGGATTTGATCCATCGGGTGCAAGACACTGGATTTGAGGTGGTTTATTTGGACTATGCTAATCAATTAGGTCTTGAAGTAAAAAACCTATACGGCCTTAATGACGGACAGGGATTACTGCTTTGCTACAAGAAATGATGGGAATGGTGTTTAGGTTATTTGATCTGTTGCTTCTTATTCCCAGGCATCTCTTTCATCAAAGGTTGAGATTTAAAAAAATCATGGACCCCGTTCACATTGCAGAGATGGATGCACACACCCTTGAGCTCTATCCCGAAAAGATGGTTTTCAAAAAAGAGGACCCTCTAACTTTCTGCATCAAAACTATGGCTGCACATCATAAAATTGAAATCAGTCGGATTACAGGACCCCATCATTATGCTATTCAGTTTACCGACTCTCTAGGAAATCTTACCTCCTACTCTTCTTTTGACCCTGCAATCAATGGCTGCGGCTGGACCCCTAATTACAGCATACACAAGAAGGATTGGAATCCAACCAAGGGGTATTATCGCTTCAAAATCACAGGTGACATACAGGAATCGATTAGCACCTTTCTAGTAAGTAAGCAAAGTAAGGCCTCTGTCGCTGTCTTTTCACCAGTAAGCACTTGGGCTGCATACAATCCTTATGGAGGTAAATCACTTTATAAAAATTTTGTGGATGGCACTCAGGTAAACAAAGTCTCTACTCAAAGGCCAAATACAGCAGTGCAATACAAAGAGCAATTAAATATCCACGACATCAACGTAGAAGCACAGATATTTAATTGGTTTGACACACAGTATGGTGCTGACCTCTTTGCTGATTATGATTTGGAACATGGAGCTGAGTTCTTTGATCAATATCAAGTGGTGGTGATAGCCTATCACATGGAATATGTGAGTGCTGCCATGCTCGATACTTTAGAGAAATTCAATAAGGATGGAAAGAGTATTATTTTCATGGGAGCCAATCAATGCTACTGGAAAATACAATGGCACGATGCCTTCACAGCCCTTGAATGTCATAAAGATTATAGGCCGTTTGAGAATCCCTGGTCGCTTGGGGGAATGTGGAGACACAATCTACGTCATGAGGCAGTACTTCAAGGAGTAGCGTTTGATGACAGAGGAATGACAACCTATGCGCCTTATGCCGTAACCAATCCTAGCCATTGGCTGTATGAAGGCTTGGCTTTGAAAAAAGGAGATTTATTTGGTCAAAAAGGCATAAACAACCTTCCTATCTGCGGAGATGAAACCGATAAAATGAATCCGCGCACACCAAAAGGTTTTGAGCCTATTGCAAAGGGAATTAACCCTGAAACTTCGGGCGATTTGCTTATTTGGCCAGATCGCAAAGTGCAGTGGGATGGCAAAGGTGGTGGAGATTTGGTGATATACAGTGAGAAAGATCGGGGAATACTCTCTACAGGATCTATCCAAAGTGGTTCAGGATTGGGAACAGATCCGGTTTTTACCAAAATCATTGAAAACTTCATGAAGCGCTATTTGAATTGATGGTTAAAAAGCCTTTAGTCACCGTCATTTGCCTTAGCTTCAACCATGAAGCCTATGTACTGGAAGCACTCAATAGCATACTATCACAAACCTACACTCCCATACAGCTGATAGTGGTTGATGATGCCTCCCACGACCAAAGTGCCTCGATCATTGAGCAATTTTGCCTCTCGTATCCTGAAATCATTTTTATAAAACAGGAGGAAAATCTCGGCAACTGTACATCCTTTAATCGTGCGCTGTCCTTTGCTGAAGGAAAATACCTAATTGATCTGGCTGCTGATGATGTGCTGCTGCCAGACAGAATTTCCAAGCAAGTAGAGTTTTTTGAGTCTTTACCGGATTCGGTTGGGGTCATCCATCACAGGGCCATGAGAATAGATACCCAAGGAGAGCCTTTGAGAGAATGGCCAGCTACCCGGAAATTTGGGTGTGTGCAGGGCCAAGTGCTTGAGAAAGTACTTCAATTTACCTGCATAGCCACGCCTACGATGATGTTTCGCAGTAGCACCATGAAGGACTTAGGTGGATACAATCCTGACCTTAGTTTTGAGGATTTCGATTTTTGGATTCGCTCAGCCTTGCGCTGCG
>DAINOB010000142.1:0-6268 GCA_036735585.1 Cytophagales bacterium
AGCTCCCTCCAAAACCATAGTAGCCTCTCCGATAGAAACGGAGGAAGAAGATACTGCTGATCAGCCCATATTGCCTCGCAATAGCATTAGTACGGTAGAACATAATTATCATCAAGTCAACGGTGAAAAAGAGGTAAAATCTCTCACCTCGTATCTGCTACTCCAACAAGAATTTTGCTTTGATACCGAAACAGATATGCTTGATCCCTTGCAGGCTTCCTTAGTGGGCTTGTCTTTTGCATACCTACCGGGCGAAGCCTATTATGTGCCCATACCAGAAGATAAAGATCGTGCTCAAGAAATCTTGAAATGGCTAGAGCCTGCATTAACTTCCTCCTCGATTAGGAAAATAGGCCAAAACATAAAATATGACCTACAGGTACTGGCCAACTATGGCATTGAGCTAAAGGGTCCACTTTTCGATACCATGCTTGCCCATTATCTTATTGAGCCAGATATGCGCCACAATATGGATACGTTGGCAGAAAATTATCTGAATTACACCCCAATATCGATCACTGAACTTATTGGCAAAAAAGGGGCTGATCAGGGCAACATGCGCAATGTCCCTGTTCAGCTGGTAACTGAATATGCTGCGGAAGATGCAGACATCACTTTGCAACTAAAGCAAGCCTTTGCTCCAATCATTGAGCAACAAAAATTATCAAATCTCTTTGAAGAAGTAGAGCTCCCTTTAATCCCTGTCTTGGCTTCTATGGAAAGAGAAGGCATCAAAATAGACGTGCAAGCGCTGAAAGAGTTTTCGTTGGAATTAGAAAAAGATATCCAATTGTCAGAGTCCAAAGTCTTTGAGATGGCAGGGATTAAATTCAATTTAGGTTCACCAAAACAGTTGGGGGAAGTCTTATTTGAGCACATGAGGCTAGATCCTAAAGCTAAAAAGACAAAAACAGGTCAATACGCGACCAATGAAGAAGTATTGTCAAAGCTAGCTTCGGAGCATCCCATAGTACAATATATATTGGAATACAGAGAGTATCAAAAGTTAAAATCTACCTACGTGGATGCTTTGCCTCAACTGATCAACCCCCAAAGTGGCCGTGTGCATACTTCCTATAATCAGGCAGTGGCAGCCACAGGGAGACTCAGCAGCACCAATCCTAATTTGCAAAACATACCTATACGCACTGAAAAAGGGAAAGAAATCAGGCGTGCCTTTGTTCCCCGAAACGATGAATTCATATTGCTCTCAGCAGATTATTCTCAAATAGAGCTTAGAATTATGGCAGAGTTTTGCGAAGATGAAAGCATGTTGATGGCTTTTAGCGAAGGTAAAGATATTCACAGCCTAACTGCCGCAAAAGTATACAAAGTGCCCATGGACGAGGTAAACAGCGATATGAGAAGAAAAGCCAAGATGGTAAATTTTGGTATTATTTATGGCATTTCGGCTTTTGGCCTTTCGCAGCGACTGGATATCCCCAGAAAAGAAGCCGCAGAAATCATAGAATCATATTTTAAAGAATTCCCTGCTATAAAATCATATATGGATCAAATTATCAATACTGCACGAGAGCAAGGATATGTAGAAACCATCTTAGGCAGACGAAGGTATCTTAGAGATATCAACAGCAGAAACATGACCATGCGGGGATTTGCAGAACGAAATGCCATTAACGCTCCGATTCAGGGTAGTGCTGCAGATATGATCAAGCTTGCCATGATTAAGGTTCACGAATTTATGCGGACCCATCAAATGAAGTCAAAGATGCTTCTGCAAGTACACGATGAATTGGTATTTGATGCTCATATTTCGGAAGTAGAGATACTGAAGAATGAAGTATCGAGAATAATGAAAACTGCCCTTAAACTAAGAGTACCTCTGGAAGTGGGTGTGGGCATTGGACACAATTGGCTTGAGGCGCATTAAGCAAATAGGTAAACTAGGGGTTTCCCTTTGGTTCATGAGCCTAAGCACACTGGAGGCTCAAGATACCCTATTGTTAGATGCAGGAAAAAAAAGTACACAATTCCTTCTTAGCCGCACAGATCACTCAGAATTAACCGTGATTAGTGGGAAACCGGGAGCACTTGAAATCTGGTTTTTTGACAGTATGCTGAATCAGCTTTTTCAAGCTAGCATGCCTGTTGAAATGCAATCTTTAGAGGGAAGCAGGATGTTCAGCTTTATTGATCAAGACACCTTACGTCTTTTTGTATATTATAAAGCACAAGGCCGTCTCAAATCCTTTGCATTCCACATTTATTCAGGCTCTGGAGTATTTGCAGGCGATTTTTTTACAGGCGCAAAGTTTCGAACTATAGGGTTGAGGGTATTTAATAACACCATGCGCCTATATCTGATCCCTGAAGAACAGAATAGATTATTGGTATACTTCACCGAAGATGGCAGAATGTATGACCTTGACGAGTATACCATTCGTATTCCTGCCTATTACAAAAGGATTACCCAAAATCCATGGAATAAATACCAGCAGTCAGGACAAGAGTTTGTTGCGCAAATTGAGACCAGTACCTTAGACCCTCCCAGCTATCTTTCTATGCCAGCTAAATTCTATGCTTGGGGAGGCCAAGTGGTTTTAACTATTGATGATGAGGATGCCTTACATTACCAACAAATCAATGAGATGGAACAAACGACTTTTTACCATCGATATTTAATCAGGATTCCTGGTGTGAGACAAAATCAAGCTTCATATTACAGTTCTGTAGCTTTGGAGCAAGGATCAATTTTTAGACTTACTCGTTCAGAGAGGCAGTATTACCTAAGTAGTATGCATGCAGAAGTAGAAGAATTAGTAAGCACCTATCCACTTTTTACCAATGCTGCACCGCTGGACAGTTTGGCTCAACTATACACTGAAACCATAGAAAGAGGAAGAGAGCGTAGACTCAAAGACAGAGAATACAAAATCAAGCAGTTGAGAAGGATTCTTAACGATGGAACCGCTGTTTTGAGAATAGAGCAATTGCCCAACAATGATACCCTGCTTATGGATATTGGTGCATTGAGATATGTAGAGTCTGTTTACACCACGCAGCCCCGATACAATTCACTAAATTATTTTGATTTCGGGTTTGATCCTATGTATCATTACCCGGGACAGTATTATGGAAGGAGTAGCAATTATTTCATCTATGATTATATACGAAGCAGCTACACTCAGCATAATTGGACCATCTTGACAAAAGATACACCAGGATTAAGACTTAAAATGATTGAAACAATGAATAGGCTAAAGGAAAAAACTTTACCCATCTGTTATGAAGTTTGTAAGGTATCTGGCAAGTATTATTTGATCTATCAACTCAAGAATGGAAGGATGTTTCTGAGACCGATTGAATAGATCCTACCAACTGCCCCCCGCTCCGCCTCCACCACTGCTTCCTCCGCCAAAACCGCCAAAACCTCCACCACCGCTTCTGAAATCACCGTAATTTCCTCTTCCTCCTCCACCTGAATTCATCAACATCAGTAGCGTTAGAAGGTCAAGTCCACCGCCCATGTGATTCTTCTTGATTCTATTGATTCTACTTAAAATGATTAAGATAATAATGATGATAATAACCACGGCTATGGCTGGAATCCCTTTTGCTTTTCTTTTTCCACCAGCATCACTGTATTCGCCTTTTACTATTTGCATAATATCCAAAGCAGCCATTTCAATACCACCCGTGTAATCACCTTCTTTAAAAGCAGGTTTTATGCGGTTATCCACGATTCTTTTGGCTAAGGCATCTGTGAGTGATGCTTCTAGTCCATAACCTGTGGTGATCCAGACTTTTCTATTCTCAAATGCCACCAATATCAAGGCTCCGTTGTTCTTTTTACTTCCAATTCCCCACTTCTCAAACAGTCTATAGCTGTAGTCAGCCACATCGTAGGCACCAATATTTTTGATGGTAACTATAGCAATTTGAGTGGAAGTACTGTCATTAAAATCAACCAAAACTTTCTCCAAGGCAGCACTACGAGCAGGATCTATGATACCTGCAAAATCATTTATGAGTCGAGGGGGCTGCATGGGCTCGGGAAAATCCTGAGCAAGCGATGCATTTGCTAGGAATAGAAGATAGACGAAAAATAACAACAGTCCCTTCTTTTTCATGTTATGAGTTTCCAAATGAAATAGTGTCAGGCAGTTCATTAATGTCATCATGTCGATACGGGAAGTGCGCTTTGAGTTGTTGGCCCGCCATTATGATCCCTGTACTCAATGCAGAAGTATAATCCCCCTCTTTTAAGAAAGGCAACATAGCCTCTTTTATACTGTCCCAATAGCCTTCGGGTACCCGCATATTAATACCCGCATCTCCTAGAATCGCATATTTGTGATCTTCAATAGCTAGATAGAAGAGCACCCCATTTCTTTGTTTAGTGCGATGCATTTTGAGCAGTTTGAATAACTCCGCAGCTCTATCCATTAAATCTATAGTGCATTTGTATTCTATATGCACCTGAATTTCTCCAGATGTTTCTAGCTCTGCCTCACGGATGGCATCCTCTATTTGTTTCTTTTGTTGCTCAGAAAATAATTCCTTGGGCATAAACAGATCAGAATTTTACTGCTGGTGCCTTGTCTGCGCCTGCAGCTGCTTCGAAATAGGCTTTCTTTTCAAAGCCGAAGATGGATGCGGTGAAATTATTGGGAAACCTTCTGATGTAGGTGTTGTATTCTTTCACCGACTCGTTAAACTTATTTCTTTCTACGTTTATTCTGTTCTCCGTTCCTTCTAGTTGGCTTTGCAATTCAGAGAAATTGGCTGTAGCCTTTAGATCAGGGTAGCGCTCTACCACCACCATCAGCCTTGAAAGTGCAGAGGAAAGACCATCCTGAGAAGCTTGAAAGGCCTGAAGATTTTCAGGAGTCAATTGATCTGCATTGATGTTGACTTTTGTGGCGTTTGCTCTAGCCTCAATCACTCCCTGTAGCGTCTCTTTTTCAAAATTTGCTGCACCTTTTACCGTCTCTACAAGATTGGGAATAAGGTCAAGACGCCTTTGATACACATTCTGAACCTGAGCCCAGCTGGTAGAAACCACTTCTTCTTTCGCTACCATTCCGTTATAAGGGCCTGCGATCAACAGGTAACCCAAAATAAATAGGCCACCCAAAACTCCAAGTATGATGTATATAGTTTTCATTGTCAAATACTGCGGGTAAAAAATTTTTCAAATGTAATCAACTGTAACATTGAACCATACACCAATCAAATAAACAATGTGGAAACAGCTTCGTTTTCTCAGCATGAAGCTCTGGACACTTCTTTTCCTTACTTTGATAGGTATGCTCTTCTCCAATTGTGATAGAAGAACAAAGATTTATAAAGGAAGCCCTAGTCCTGAGTATATGACATCTGCGGACAGCAGACTGTACTTTAGAAATGTTAGAAGCCTATTCTACATCAAAAGCGTACATCCAGGTGCTGAGATTGATTTGTATACATTCAAAACTGAAACTATCCATCGACCAATATTCCGCTTCTTTATAGCTGACAACTGGATGTACGATGAGGCCTATTTCATGCTAGACCAAGACAGCGGTATCGCAGAGTTTAGTTCGTATATCATTTCATACACCGATACTGCCACAAATTTTTATCACACTTTGCAGCCAACAGCTTTTAACAAACCTAATTTTCTTGCCTTGGGATATCATCTGAGAGAAGCTATTCAAACAAATTCAAAAATTTATCTGCGTCAAAGTGATCAAGACTCAAGTGAGATATATAATCATAAGGAGCATCGGGAAGCACTCCGCATCACCCTTACTGATTATGAAAAGCTGGTCAATAAATAGGTGCTATTCTTTCTTCACTTGTTTGGTCCATACATCCGTTCTGCCGAAAACAGAAACTCCAATAAAACCTCTTACTTCAAGCGTATTGTCATCTGTCAATGAAATGGTGCAGCTGTAGTCATTTCCATTTTCTGGGTCATAGATTTTTCCATTTTCCCAAAGTCCATTACCCTTATAATCAAAGTCTCTTAAAATCTTTAAACCTAGAAGTGGCCTAGTTTTCAAACCTTCTTCGGGATTGTTCTTATCTACTTTGGGTTTTCCAGCTTCATCGTTTGGCTCTCTCAGCCATACAATTCGCCCCTCATACTTATTGGTCTTGGCATTCAATACAACTTTTACTCTGGCTTTGCCACTTCCGGATAGCCAAACTCCATTTATTTTTTCAGCTTTATCATCATTGATCGTAGTGAATGCGCTGATCCACACAGCCGACAACAGAAATAGCGAAATAGTCAGTACTTTTTTCATTTTCTAGCTTTAAA
>DAINOB010000143.1:0-6251 GCA_036735585.1 Cytophagales bacterium
TTTGAGGATTGTCGTTCACCTCTCTGATTTTCTCCAGCAAAAATTCTTCAGTGATTGTGCTATCAAAGCGCAGCATGGTGCTTTCATACCCCAGTTCTGCACATGTTCTCACTTTACTGCTTACATAGGTTTCACTGGGAGCATCATTCCCAACTAATATAGCTGCCAAATGAGGTACTTTTAGGCCTTCAGCCACGCGCTGGCGTACTTCTGCAGCTAATTCATCTTTGATGAGTTGGGATAAGGCTTTTCCGTCTAGCAGCTGCATGACTGTATTAGGTATCAAGTTTAAGGACAGCCATAAACGCTTCCTGTGGAATTTCTACACTTCCTACTTGTCTCATGCGCTTTTTACCAGCTTTTTGCTTTTCAAGAAGTTTACGCTTTCTGGAAATATCCCCTCCGTAGCACTTTGCCAATACATTCTTGCGCATGGCTTTTACGGATTCTCTAGCTATAATTTTAGAGCCAATGGACGCTTGAACTGCAATTTCAAACATCTGTCTTGGGATAAGGTCTTTCAGCTTTTCACACAGCCTTTTGCCCCACTCATAGGCTTTGTCTTTGTGCACAATTGCCGATAAAGCATCTACTTTTTCACCATTCAGCATGATATCCAACTTGACCATGGTGGACGCCCGAAATCCTATCAGTTCGTAATCCAGTGATGCATATCCACGGGAAATAGTCTTCAGCTTGTCAAAGAAATCAAATACAATTTCTGAAAGTGGCATTTCAAATACCAACTCCACGCGATCAGTGGTCAAGTAAGTTTGGTTTATAAAATTCCCTCTTTTCTCGATGCAAAGGGTCATGATGGCACCTAAGTATTCGGATTTGGAGATGATCTGCGCCTTGATGTAGGGCTCTTCGATATGTGAAATGGTGTTGGGCTCAGGCATCTCACTAGGAGCATTTATTTTTTCAATCTCCCCCTTTGTGTTTATTGCGTGAAACTGAACAGAGGGCACTGTGGTAATCACGGTCATGTCAAATTCCCGCTCAAGGCGCTCCTGAACAATCTCCATGTGCAGCATACCCAAAAAACCACATCTAAATCCAAACCCTAAAGCGGCAGAAGATTCTGGTTCCCATACAAGTGAAGCGTCATTGAGTTGCAGCTTTTCCATCGAAGCGCGCAATTCTTCAAATTCAGAAGTTTCCACAGGGTAAATTCCTGCAAATACCATGGGTTTTACATCTTCAAATCCTTTGATAGGCTCCAAAGAGGGGTTGTCAACCTGTGTAATAGTGTCACCCACCTTCACTTCCTTAGCTACCTTAATTCCCGAGATTAGATATCCCACGTCTCCGCAATCGATTCTTGGCTTGGGTTCCTTGGTAAGTTTCAAAGTACCTACCTCATCGGCATTGTATACTTTGCCGGTAGCCATGAATTTCACTTTATCTCCTTTTTTAATCGATCCGTTTTTTACCCTAAAGTAAACTTCAATACCACGAAAAGAATTATATACAGAATCAAAAATTAAGGCTTGCAATGGGGCTTCTTGGCTGCCTTTAGGCGGAGGCACACGCTCCACAATGGCATCTAAAATGTCTATAATGCCAATTCCTTCTTTGCCACTTGCCATAATTATTTCTTCTCTTTTGCAACCCAGTAGATCTACCACTTGGTCTTTTACATCTTCGGGCATGGCGCCTGGCAGGTCGATTTTATTCAACACGGGAATGATCTCAAGGTCATTTCCCATAGCCAGGTAGAGATTGGATATGGTTTGAGCCTCTATACCCTGAGATGCGTCTACGATCAGCAAAGCTCCCTCACAGGCGGCAATGGAACGTGATACCTCGTAAGAAAAGTCCACATGTCCGGGTGTATCAATCAAGTTGAGGATATAGTTCTCGCCTTTATAGATGTACTCCATCTGTATGGCGTGCGCCTTAATGGTGATTCCACGCTCTCGTTCCAAATCCATATCATCCAACAGCTGATTTTGCATCTGCCTGTCAGTTACAGTTTGGGTAGTTTGCAACAACCTATCGGCTAAAGTGCTCTTACCGTGGTCAATGTGTGCGATTATACAGAAATTTCGTATGTTTTTCATGGGCAAATGAGGTGCAAAATTAGGATTAATGCGCTTACCTGTATGCAACGCTTCCTTTATTCCTTTCTAGAACAGCAATTGCCCCACTGAAAGTTGCCCACATGCTTATGATAGATTAAGAATTCGTTGGTTTCTATCTGTATCATTTGGGCTAAACAGTACTTTGAGCCTATTTTTGACTGATCATTGAAGAATCCTATGAAGAGAAAAGCGTTTTTGAAAAAAAGCTTGATGGTGTTGCCTACTATTTTGGTTCCTTCATGGGTATTAGGCAAAACATCTGCTAATGAATTTCCCAATTCTATCACAAAATCTAATCAAGCTATGCCAGAGGAGTTAAAATTTGTGTTGCACAAGGCCAACACCAGAGGCCATGCCGATCATGGCTGGCTAAAAGCATATCATACTTTTAGTTTCGCCAATTATCAGGATCGCAATCGAATGAACTTTGGCTTGTTGAGGGTATTGAATGACGATACTGTGGCTGGGGGCAAAGGCTTTGGCAAACATCCGCATGACAATATGGAAATTATCACCATACCTCTAGAAGGTGCATTGGCACATGAAGATAGTATGGGCAACAGTGCCATCATTCGCCATGGTGATGTGCAAGTGATGAGTGCCGGCTCAGGAGTTTACCACAGTGAATTTAATGCAAGCAAACTAGAACCTGTAAAGCTTTTGCAAATCTGGGTT
The DNA here is from genome assembly GCA_036735585.1 of Cytophagales bacterium. Taxonomy (GTDB): domain Bacteria; phylum Bacteroidota; class Bacteroidia; order Cytophagales; family JAIYAX01; genus JAIYAX01. The sequence goes on from DAINOB010000143.1 coordinate 2,763, forward strand.
TTTTCAGATCGAAAAAATGTAAGTCCTCGCTATGATCAAATGACTCTAAAACCAGAAGACAGAAAGAACAAATTGCAAACGGTTGTCTCGCCACATCCTGGTGGTGAAGGGCTTTGGATTTACCAAAAAGCATGGTTCCATTTGGCTGAGCTGCAAAGTGGAAAAGAACTTAGCTATACGCTCAAACAAAAAGGAAATGGAGTCTATGTATTCCTTATTGACGGCAAAATGACTATCGCAGGTCAGGATTTAGACAAACGCGATGGACTGGGCGTCTGGAATACCAATAGTTTCAATATAAAGGCAAAACAAGACAGCTATGTGCTGCTGATGGAAGTGCCAATGGCTTAAAACCAATATGGTTTTGTAAGAATTAATTTTTCGATGAAAGACCTTCTTCAGTCACAATATTGGATTCAAATTTATTGTGAATGATTAATATTAACAGTCCAAAAACGATAGCCGTTACAATCAACACTGTATTCAACAACCCACTTACAGAAAACGAGAGTCGAATCAGGATGGTGGAAATGATAAATCCTGAGTTGCGGATCACCTTATGAAACTCATCTGTGTAAAAGAAAGAGATCAAAAGTAAAATCACATCTGCAATGATTAGGATGGTAAAAAACTGTTCGAAAAATATATTGTTGATATTTTCAAATGTCAATTTTGTTACCACGCTTGGATTTAGACTGCTCATGCTCCATGTGACAAAGGAATACAAAGCGAGTGATACAAGCACAGGCACCATCACTGCAGCGAGTACTTTTTTAATTTTAATAAATCTACTTACGCCAGACTGTGGATTTAACTCAGTGATATCTATCTTTTGAGACTTTTTGCTCTGCTTGTAGAATTGGTAAATCAGATAGAATAATACCACCGAGGCGATAAGGTCATAGGTGAATTGAAGGTCATATTTAATGCTGAACCAATCAGAAGAGAGTTTGAGATTAGATAGGTCTTTAAATAATCGTCTGATGATAATCAATGTAATGATTTCATACTGTTTCGTAATGTATGTGGAGATCGATTTTGGTAAATAGTAGAGTAGGAGATAAACCTCATACACCAATATAAAAGAGAAAGGGGTGTAAATGGCTGCAATAGGGTTTTTCAAAAGATCGCTTGGAGCATCTATCGCAATGATTCCAAAGTCAACCAGGTATATCAGCGCCAAGTGAATAAGGAAACTTGCTATTGCAATCACCAAAATGATGCGTTCGCTTCTTTGTTTGGTTTCATCAGAGAGTAACTGCTGGTAGATCGCACTCATTTTTGACCTGATTGTCATAGAGTTAGGTTGGTTTAATTTAAACAAGATAAAGCCCATTAAGCTTAGCTTTGTTTTAAAATCTTTTGGGGCATGAAAAGAGAAACAACGAATAATCAACTATTGGTTCTGTTTATCAGTTTAGAGAAGGTGCTATGAAAAGTGCTCAACTCATTACGCTCACTCCTAAAGGTCTTTATTGCCCCAAAGCGGATTTATACATAGATCCTTGGTATCCTGCTGGCAAAGCACTGATTACCCATGGTCATTCTGATCATGCGCGCTGGGGTCAGTCATTGTACGTAGCGCACCCCATTACTTGTGCGGTAATGAAGCATCGTCTTGGTTCTGCAATCCAAACAGAATCAGTGCTTTATGGGGAAAAGAGAAATATCAATGGGGTGGAAGTTAGTTTCCATCCTGCAGGGCACATTCCTGGAAGTGCACAAGTAAGGCTAAGCTACCAAGGAGAGACATGGGTGATTTCAGGAGACTACAAGACGGAGAACGATGGCCTTTCTTCACCTTTTGAGCCGATTCTCTGTGATCATTTTGTGTCAGAGTGTACATTTGGAATTCCGGTATTCAAATGGCAGCCTCAGGAGATCATTTATTCTGAAATACAACAATGGCTGCAGAAAAATCAGGCGGAAGGCATTCATTCTTTATTGTTAGGCTACAGCCTAGGAAAAATACAAAGGGTACTCCAAGGCATAGGAGAAGTAGCAGGACCCATCTACGCACACGGCAGCATTTTGCAGATGAATGAGGTTTTAAAACAAACCGGAATAGTACTTCCCGAGGTGTTGCCTTTACCCAAAACTCTTGAAAAAGGAGCGATTATTTTGGCTCCTCCGGCAGCTGTGGGAAGTCCCTGGGCTCGTAAGCTCAATCCTGTAAGAACAGCCTTTGTAAGTGGTTGGATGCAGCTGAGAGGCAACAGAAGGCGCAGGGGAGGAGATGCAGGATTTGTGCTTTCTGATCATGCCGACTGGCCAGGGCTGCTTTCCGCCATTAAAGCCACAGGTGCGGAAAATATTTATTTAACCCATGGATACAAAGCGATTTTGGCGAGATACCTTCGCGAACAAGGCTATCAGGCTGTAGAATTGGATACCTTATTTGAGGGAGAATCTATGGAATCAAACGAAGAGCTGGCCTCACAAGAAGGATGAAAACCTTAGCAAATCTTTTTGACAAGCTAGATCAAAGCAATAAGACTTCTGATAAGCTTAAAGCTTTGCAGATTTGCCTTCAGGAAAGTCACCCTGAGGATATTGTTTGGCTTATTGGTCTTTTCACGGGCCGCAAGCCTAAGAAACCTGTTTCTTCAACCATGCTCAGAACCTGGGCAGCTGATCAAGCCGGAATTTCCGATTGGATGTTTGAAGAGTGCTACCACATCGTAGGGGACCTGGCAGAAACCATAGCCTACCTTTTGCCAAACAGAGAAAACGACAGCAAAGTAGATAGATTGGCTCCCATTCTTTTAGAATTAGGCAGTTTAAACCAACTTGAGGAGTCAGAAAAAAAGCAAGCTGTTTTGCATTATTGGAACAGCCTCAATCAGACTGAATGTTTTTTATTTAATAAATTCCTCACCGGAGGTTTTAGGGTGGGCGTCTCCCAACAGCTTTTGGTGCAGGCACTAGCAAAGTATGCGGACAAACCTCAAGCAGAAATCCAACACCGATTGATGGGAGATTGGCAGCCTGCAGCTACCTCCTTGCACACACTGCTGTTTCAGGAAAACCATGAAACCGATGATTCAAAGCCTTATCCTTTTTGTCTTGCCCATCCATTAGAACAGGAGACGTCAAAACTGGGATCCATTACAGAATGGCAAGCCGAGTGGAAGTGGGATGGCATACGTTGCCAATTGATCAAGCGTGGGGGATCGGTGTATTTATGGTCGAGGGGAGAAGAATTGATCACGGATCGCTTTCCTGAAATAGTGGAAGCAGCTGCTGAGCTCCCCGATGGTACCGTTCTTGATGGAGAATTGGTGGCATGGTTGGAAGGCCAAATCCAGTCTTTTGCCACTTTGCAAACTAGAATTACCAGAAAAACAGTATCCAAAAAAATGCTCAAGGAAAATCCTGCGGCCTTGCTACTTTACGATATGTTGGAGCTTGATGGTAAAGACATTCGACATGAACCTTTGGAATCTAGAGTATCCCTTCTTCACTCCTTGAACTTGAACTCGGGTGTTT
>DAINOB010000144.1:0-6224 GCA_036735585.1 Cytophagales bacterium
TAATTTGATTGTACACGCTGAAAGAAGTTTATGAATTGGGTTTAATGGTTTTCTTGAAATATTCGTAGGTGATTTTAAGCCCATCCTCACGAGATACTTTGGGCTCCCAGCCTAGAATTTCTTTTGCTCTGGTGATGTCTGGTTTTCTTTGCTTGGGATCATCGGTAGGCAGAGGATGGAATACCATTTTCTGGTTTGTTCCGGTGAGTTTTATGATTTCCTCACCAAACTGACGGATGGTAATTTCATCAGGATTTCCCACATTCACAGGCGAAGCATAATCCGACAACAACAGTCGGTAAATACCCTCTACCAGATCTGAAACATAGCAGAAAGCACGTGTTTGCGAACCATCTCCAAAAACAGTTAAATCTTCGCCTCTAATGGCCTGGCCGATAAATGCTGGCAATACTCTACCATCATCCAGGCGCATTCGGGGTCCATAGGTATTAAAGATTCTTACAATTCTAGTTTCCAAACCATGATAGGTATGGTAGGCCATAGTAATAGCTTCCTGAAAACGCTTGGCTTCGTCATACACTCCACGTGGTCCTACAGGATTTACATTACCCCAATAGTCTTCGTTTTGAGGATGTACCAGTGGATCGCCATAAACTTCAGAGGTGGAGGCTACCAATATGCGAGCACCCTTGGCCTTAGCTAATCCCAGGCAATTGTGCGTGCCTAAAGATCCCACTTTAAGGGTTTGTATAGGTATGCGAAGATAGTCAATAGGACTAGCGGGAGATGCGAAGTGAAGGATGTAATGCAAATCTCCTGGAACGTGTACAAACTTGCTTACATCGTGATGGTGGAATTCAAAATCCTTATGACTCATCAAGTGCTCGATGTTGCGGATATCACCAGTGATGAGATTGTCCATGGCGATCACTCGATACCCTTCGGCCATCATTCGGTCACAGAGATGAGAGCCTAAAAAGCCAGCACCTCCGGTAATCAAAACAGTTTTTTTAGTCATTTCAGGCAGTTTGGTTTTGCTTTACACCGATGCCGTAATAGGTGTATCCTAAGGTTTTGAGCTCTTCAGCATCATAAATATTGCGGCCATCAAAGATTACTTTATTTTTCAGGAGTTTACCTACCACAGCAAAGTTTGGTACTCTGAACTCAGACCATTCGGTGATTAAACACAGGGCATCAGCATCTACAAGGGTGTCGTAAGGGTCTTTGGCATACTGTATTTTATCTCCCGTCATGTGTTTCGCTTCTTGCATAGCCACGGGATCATAAGCCCTCACATGCGCGCCTGCAGCCAACAAATGCTCAATCAAAACCAATGAAGGTGCCTCTCTCATATCATCGGTGTTTGGTTTGAAAGAAAGACCCCAAAAAGCGAAGGTTTTCCCCTTTAAATCCCCAGAGAAATGCTTGTAAATCTTGTTGAAAAGAACAGACTTTTGATTTTCGTTCACCTCTTCTACCGCTTTGAGGACACTCATTTTGTATCCATTTTCATCTGCAGTTTTGATCAATGCTTTTACATCTTTTGGAAAGCAAGAACCTCCATAACCGATACCTGCATAGATAAATTTGGGGCCTATGCGATTATCAGAGCCAATCCCTCTACGCACCATATTTACATCTGCTCCCATTACCTCACAAAGATTGGCTATATCGTTCATGAAGCTGATTTTAGTGGCCAACATGGCATTTGCAGCATACTTTGTCATTTCAGCTGATGGAATATCCATGAAGATTATGGGGTGTCCATTCATGACAAATGGCTTATAAAGCTTACGCATGATATCCTCTGCTCTTGGCGAATCCACCCCAATCACAATACGATCAGGTTTTAGAAAATCCTCAATTGCGGCACCCTCTTTTAGAAATTCAGGATTAGAGGCCACATCAAAAGGAATATCCGTTCCTCTTTTTTTCAATTCTTCGTTGATGGCATTGCGCACCTTGGCTGCAGTTCCTACGGGTACGGTGCTTTTAGTTACTACCACTCCATATGAATTCATATGTTGCCCAATCTCCCTAGCTACACCAATCACATATTTAAGATCTGCGCTGCCATCCTCGCCTGGAGGTGTGCCTACAGCTATGAATGCTACATCACAATCTTTAATAGATTCGCTCAGGCTCGTAGAAAAATCAAGGCGCTTTTTTTCATAATTTCTTAAAACCATAGCCTCAAGCCCTGGTTCATAAATGGGCATTATTCCCATTTTGAGATTATCGATCTTTTTTTGGTCAATATCTATACAGACTACATCTATCCCTACTTCGGCAAAGCAAGTGCCTGTAACCAATCCTACGTATCCTGTACCTACTACTGCAATCTTCATGTGCTGATTTTTATCGGTTTGTTTTTTAGGAAGGCCAAAAATAGACGATTGTGTCTACATTAACCAATTGCGGTTTTTTCAAATACCTTACCTATTTGTAATCGTGATTTTTATCTTTACCACATGAAACAAGTTTTCTTTGTCTTGGTGGCTATTTTTTTAGTTTTTAGCCCCTCTATAAACGCTTTTTCACAGTCAAAACCTGCCAAAGTCGATAATACTCCTCAAAAGGCCTGGATTATTTTTGCCAATTGGGGTTTGGCTGTTCCTGCCTCTGATATGGCTGTGCGCTTTGGAACTGCCAATGAGGCAGGTGCAGGGGTTTGGTATAAAACCCGCAACAATTGGTTTATGGGAATCGAGGCTCATTATTTTTTTAGTGATCAGGTAAAAGAAAATGACATACTAGATAACTTTATTAACAGTGATGGCAATCTCATAGGTAACAATGGATTCAAGGCTGAATACAGAATCCAACAGAGAGGGAGTAAATTACCACAGGTTAGGTTTGGGAAGGTGATTCCTGTGGGCATAGGCAAGGCTGCGTATGGATCAGGGGTGATGCTTTCTATATCTGGAGGCGCTTTTATGCACCGAATTAAAATTGTAGATGACAGCCGGTCTATCGCTCAAATCGCCAAAGAATACGCTAAAGGATACGATAGATTTAGTTTGGGACCCATGACTTCTCAGCAAATTGGCTACATCTACCAACATAAAAATAAAAGAATCAACTTCTATATGGCGCTGGAACATACGCTGGCATTTACCAAAAACAGAAGAGAACTTAATTTCGATACAGGACTTCGGGATGACAGACTTCGAATTGATCGTCAGTGGTTGCTTAAAGCGGGATGGTTTTTCCCTATCTACGAGAACAAGCCGGATGATTTTTATTATTTCTGAATCTGAAATTAATCTCTAAAGCCCCCTCACGGATACATCCCCTCCTGGCACCAGGTATAATAGTGCTCACCGTATCGGCTTACCCATACTTTGCATACGCCTATATCAGGCACTTTAAAGAGGTAGTGATTTCTGTGTGGTTGAAAGACTAAATTAATCTGATCTTTAAGACTGAGACCTGGAACATGACAAGCTTTGTACACGCTTTCCTTGGCTGCCCATAGGGAGCACAAAATCTCTACATCATCTTTCGCCCACTTTAATTCTTCCTTACTCAGGTATTTTTTTGAAACCAACTTGAGTTGAGCCTTGGGCAATTCTACATCTACTCCTACCCTACTTCGGGTGGACACCATAGCCAAGGCCAACCCTTCTGTATGGCTCAGCGAAAGGTAGCCTTTATCTATACTTGGGATTTTGTCAAAAGTCTTCTTCAACGATTGATCTGGTATGCCAAGGACCTGCATGGCTGCACCTGCTGCAAGACGAGCTGCGATGGATTTCTTTCTTTGCTCCACATGCCTGGGTAGTGCTGAATGGTAGGCCTCTGCTGCATACAAGGCCTCCAATGCTTCTATGGTTTCTGTTATTTTCCAAAACACGAGCAAGGTGCCCGCAAATGGAGAGTGCATATGGCTAACTGGCATTTGGACTAAAGCTAATAAATTGGGCTATTAAGTTTGTGATCGTAATTTTGTTGCGTATGCCAAAGATAGAGGTAAAACGAGTGGAAACCTTTACCGGTCATAAAGACTGTGTTTACACAGTAATAGCAGGTGCAAAGGAAGATGAATTTATCTCAGCGGGAGGGGATGGATTGGTGGTGCAGTGGTCGCTTCACAAACCAGATGTGGGGCAATTGTTGGCAAAAATGGAGCAATCGGTGTATGCACTTTGCTACTTACCAGAGTATCAATTGCTGGCAGTAGCGCAGAATTATGAGGGTATTTTTCTGATTGACATAGTCAAAAATGAAATCGTAGCCACTGCTCCTTGGAAAGCAGCGCCCATATTTGATATACAGTATGATGGCGAAAAGTTGTGGGCGGCATCCGGTGATGGGAGTATTTTACTATTTGATGTGCCCAATCTACAGCAAATAGGCCATATGCGCCATAGTGAAAAAAGTGCAAGATGTTTGGCTTACCAACCACACTTACAACACCTGGCTGTGGGATATAGCGATCATCATATTCGAATCTTCAATTCAGAAACAGGGAGCCTCCTGTATGATGTGGTGGCCCATGATAATTCTGTTTTCACCCTTCGATATACCGCTGACGGACAAAAACTATTTAGTGGAAGCCGCGATGCCAGGCTTAAGGTTTGGGAAACTACCCAATACAAAGAGAAAGAATCTGTGATAGCTCATCTATTTGCCATCAATCACTTAGCAATAAGTCCCTCTGGAACCTATATGGCCAGTTGCAGCATGGATAAATCCATTAAGCTTTGGGAAGTAGATCCGCTTACCTTAATTAAGGTTATTGACAAATCCCGCCATGCCGGCCATGGTACTTCAGTAAACAAGGTGTTGTGGGGCCATTCCGATCAAGTATTGGTATCTTGCAGCGATGATCGCAGCCTATCTCAATGGGCTATACACTATCCTAAACAATAAATTGTATGAAAATAACACCGCTGGAAATACGCCAGAAGACATTTGAGAAAAAACTCAGAGGTTATGATAAAGATGAAGTGGATGCTTACCTCAGCTCACTCTCTCAGGAATGGGAACGAACCCAAGATGAAATCAGAGAACAAAAAATAAGGCTGGAACTGGCTGAAAAGGAAGTGCAAAAGCTCAGGGAGGTAGAAAGCTCTCTTTTCAAAACACTGAAGACAGCAGAAGATACAGGTGCAACCCTAGTAGATCAGGCCCGCAAAAAATCACAGCTCATGGAAGAAGAAGCACGTCTGCAAGCCGAAAAAATGGTTCAAGAAGCGGAGCATCATGCAAGAACGATCAAACAATATGCGGAGGACTTTGCGCGCAAAACTTGGGCGGAGGTTCGCAACGACCTAAGAGAAGCAGAGGGAGCATTTAAAGCACTGGAAAGTCATAAAGCTACCTTAATGGAAGAGCTCAAGCATTGGGTGCAAGATACTGTGAGCAAAGTAGATAAAATGGCCAAAACAGCGCCTATTGATTTTAAGACATTGCTCAAAACAGAGTTTACTATGCCTGAGGAGCTAGCCAAACCTAAAGCGCAAGCGAAGTCTTTTGAAAAAGACCCCCTATCAGAAATAGTTGAGACTTCAGAACCTCAAAAGATAGAAGAAGAAAAAGAAACTGTATCTGAAAAAGTAGAAACTGTTCCAGATCCTAACGCAGAAAAACAACTGAAGCAAGACAGCTCCGCATCCAAATCCTTCTTTGATGAAATTGCTTGAGAGTAAAGTGGTGCTAAAGGGCATGGAGTTTTTTGCCTATCATGGCTTTCATCCTGAAGAACAAAAGCTGGGAAATACTTTTAGAATTAGTTTAGAACTTACAGCCGATGTGTCAACCGCCTCCACCCAAGATAAGCTGGAAGGCACGATTGATTATGAAAAAGTGTATGCTCTAGTTTCTAATAACATGCAGCCGCCTGTCAAGTTGTTAGAGCATCTGGGAGAAAAAATTGCCGGTCAACTTTTCGATAGCTTTTTAGCACTGAACGAACTTGATATCCACATAGAAAAGCTCAATCCTCCGCTGGGTGGATTGTGTGATACAGCTGGGGTTAGGTTGCACTACAGTAGATAATATTTTAAAAAAATTGCTCCTATTTATTACCCTTACAATCCCCCAACCATAATAAATGCACCCCAGTGGATGGGCTGCTCATACTTTGCTTTCATGGTGCGCATGGCGTGATAGAATGCGGCTCTCTTGTCCCCCGTTTCTAGCAGCGAGGTGTAAAACAAGATCATCAGCTCTTGGGTAGTTTCATCAGATACCTTGAATAAACTCATCACCAGGGCTTCTGCTCCGGCAACCAAAAATGCACGCTGCAAGCCAAA
>DAINOB010000145.1:0-6199 GCA_036735585.1 Cytophagales bacterium
CCTGAGTAAGGTCAGAATTATCAAAGTATTCCGATAGCCCTGCTACCGATGAGCCCGTGAGGATGCGGGCAATACGGTTACGAAGTGTGCCGTGGATTTCTGTAAAACCACCAACCATAACGACTTTTCCATCTGATTGCATAGCCATGTCAACAAAGTTGAGTGTTGTTCCTAGTGGAGAAATGAAAGAACTGTCAATAACTCCATTTTGGTTGAATCGGACTAGCCGATATTGAGAATTTCCAATCGAAAAAGTTCCTGCGGTAATTACTTTCCCATCGGTTTGAGTTACAATAGATACGAAATTTGGCCATATACCCGTCCCCGTATTGAAAGTGGTGTCGATTAGGCCATTACTATTTAACTTTACAATATTTATTCTATCGTAACCATTGACTTGAGAAAAATTACCAATGGCTATAATCTTCCCATCATTCAAAACAGAGACTTTTTTTACTACCGAGTATGAATCTTGAATATTGGCATTGAAGGCTCCATCAATCGAACCATTGGTATTTAGACGAGCTATTCCTACTCTTGGTACACCACCAATAGAACTAAAATTTCCCCCAATAAGAATTTTGTTGTTAGACAATACTTTAATAGAAAGAATATCCATATTTGTAGAACTTACAATATTTCCAGCATTAAAAGTTATATCTAATAAGCCATCAGGATTCAATCGAATAATTCCACTCCTTGGTATATTTTGAAATGAATAAATACTTCCACCAATTAAAATTTTTCCATCATTCTGAATAGCAGCAGAGGATAAGGAACCAGCTCCACCACTAAAACCGATGCCCGGATTAAAAGAAGTATCCACGCTTCCATTGCTGTGGATTATTGCAACATCATTTCTAGGAACTCCGTTGACACCAGTAATTTCTCCTGCAATAAAGATTCTTTGATCTGGAAAAATATTTATTAATCGCACAGAGTTATTTACTCCCAACGAAATATTAAAACTTGTATCTACTGTACCATCAGGGTGAATTCGTATCAAATGATTTGCAAGTACATCATTATACATGGTAAAAAATCCGCCAAGAATCATTTTCCCATCGGCCTGTATGGCTATTGCCCTAATAGTACTATTAGCTCCAGTCACTAAACCAAATGAAACATCCAAAAAACCGTTTGATTTCAATTTGGCTACTCTGTTTCGAGGAATTCCTTGATGGGAAGTAAATTCACCTGCCATTAAAATTTCCCCATTACTTAACAAAAGGGTTGAAAAAACTGAGCCATTAAAACTAGTATTCGTATTTAGGAAAGAAGGATCTATTGACCCTGTTGCATTCAATCGATTGATATAAAAGCGATCAATGCTGTTTTGATTATTTAACATACCGGCAAAAACTATTTTACCATCTGGCTGTATGTTTAGGGATCGAACAAAGTTTGTAATCAGGTTGCTTGGAGTAAAGTTTGTATCAAGTTGGCCATTAGCATGTATCCTTGTGATATAATTTCTGCTTACGCCACGGTAAGAGGTAAAGCTCCCTCCAATCCATATCTTTCCATCTGATTGAAGCGCAGTCGTATATACTGTACCATTTGCCCCTATGCCTATGTCAAAAGAAGCGTCTAAGGTTCCATTGCTTTCTAGTCGGGCGAGGCGATTGCAGGATACTCCATTGTAGGTAGTAAAGTCACCCCCAATCAAAATCTTACCTCCTGGATGCACTGCCATGGTCGCTATTTCTGCATTCGCTCCCAGGATAGGATTAAAAGAAATATCCAAAGTGCCATTCGTATTCAATCGCAGAATTCTGCTGCGGCTTACAGCATTGAAGCTGGTAAAATCTCCGGCTACAAGAATTTTTCCATCTGCCTGAATGACGATAGATTTTACTCCATCATTGAGTCCAGAACCAGTATTGAAAGCATTGTCCACTGTTCCATCGGTATTTAATCGAACGAGATAGTTGTAATTGCTGCCATTGAATGATGTGAAATAACCGCCCACTATTACCTTGCCATCTGCTTGTACCGCAGCTGCGTAAGCAATCGTATTTGCTCCAGTTCCGGGGTTGAAGGTTCCATCCAAAGAACCATCTGACTTTAATCGAGCAACGCGATTGATGGTAGTACCATTGTAGGTTTGAAAATCACCTACTATGAAAAACTTACCATTCGGAACTTCGATTATAGATTCCACACTGCCATTGGCACCTGTTCCTGGAGCTATGTTGTACGGATCAGAAAAGTAACTGTGGGGTTTGCCAAAATTAAACGTAGTGTCCAACTGGCCCGGCAGAGAAAACTGTCCGAATGAACTGTTGAAAAATAGACAGACAAAAAAGATAGGTAAAAGAAGGTTAATTGATTTCATATTGGTAGAGTTATGAACAAATATAATCAATTGATATTACCAGAATGTTAAGTTTTTTTATTACTATGGAAATATTTGATGGATTCCAAAAGTAGACCCTAGGTGATTATGTGCGCCTTAGGATGCTGTAGTTTTTGTTTCAAAAAGTAGGTTTGTATATCTATACACCTTATTATAATTAATGAAATTTCATCTGAATTAACAATTTAGTAACATCCACCTCATTTAATATTTATTGTAATCACTTAATATTGATAAAATTTGCTATTATGAAACAAGCATCTGTTTTCAAGAAAATACTTTTGAGTGGGTCAATTATGACTTTATTGACTACATGTACCAATCCTTCACTTGTGCAAGACCCCTATATTGATACTCTTAATGATGCTCAAGTAGTACAGGTGTCAGGCATTTTAACGGGAAACGAAATATGGGGGCCTCCAAATACCTATATTTTAAATGGGATGGTTGTGGTACCTTATGGCAAAACTCTTTGCATCGAGCCTGGTACTATTATTAAAGCAAGTGATAAGCTAATTTCGGGTTTACATGTGGAACGTGGAGGAACACTTTGTGCCAATGGAACTGCGCAAAACCCCATCGTTTTCACCACAAGTAGACCAGCAGGGTCCCGCAATCACGGAGATTGGTATGGGATTTCGATTTGCGGTTATGCTTCCAATACCATAGATCCAGATGCAGAATTAAAAGAACTCATAAACTTTGAACATTTTTTTAATATCCAGTATGGTGAAGGTGGTGGATTAGATCCTCATCTTGGCATTGATCCCACGCAAGGAAATATGGGAACATCTCTGCAATTCGTAAGAATAGAATACACTGGTTATCCTTTATCTCCCAATGTAGAAGGTGATGGGCTCATTCTTGCTTCGGTCGGTCCACATGCACTCATAGATCATGTTATGGTTACTCACTCAAGTGATGATTCTTATTCTTTTAGGGGGGGATCCTTTTCTGCTAAGCATTTGATCAGTCATTCTGCGATTGACGATGATTTTGAACTTTCGGATGGATTCAATGGGCGACTTCAGTATGCCTTTGTTTTAAGGGACCCGACAAAAGCTGATCAAAGCCTTTCACATGCCATAGAAATTAAAAATACATTTCAAGAAGTAGCAAATACAAACACGCTCGCCTCAAATGCTGTTCTTAGTAACTTTACAATAATCGGTGCTTCATTTATAAACCCTCAGTATCATCATGCTTTTTCAAGTCCAGGCCAAGATACATTTAGATCCATTATTGACTTTCGTCAATCAAACAATGTATTTCTATACAATTCAATTTTGCTTGGATTTGGACAGTATACGTATAAGGTAAATGAAAAATCTAGAAGCGGAATTCCTGGTCCTCGAATAAGTAATAGTGTAATTGTACAAGGTATCTCAGGCTTTAGTTTTGAACAACACAATGTTGATACATCAGCCTTGCTTTTTCAAACGGACTCATTCATTGCTTCGAGTGCTTTTGGGTTACCATATCCAATGACAACTCAAAATACATTAATGCAAAATTCTAATCTTCTTATCCCTAAGCAAATAGCCACTAGTCCTTACTTAAACGGGGCTGCTCCCATCCCAGGATTTGATCAGGTAAATTTTCTAGGTGCAATGGGTTCAACAGATGGAAACTGGAACTGGAATACCATCTGGATAGACTTCAACCCCCAGCATAACGCATATTAATTACGGAGTACCGCCCTTGAAAAGGAGAAAACCAAGCAGATTCTTACTGCTTGATCCACTTAATTCTGGAAACTCCGGAGTCTTGTCTTAACTCTACCACATACATTCCAGAGGCAAATTCCTTCATATCTACCTGAACTGCTGCTTGCTGCCAATCTTCAAAGTATAATTTGCGTGTCCAAACTGGCTTTAAGGTAAGATCATACACCACCACTTCTGATGGTTTAAGGCGGTTGTCCCAACTTAATTTAAACGCACCTTCAGAAGGATTGGGGTATAGAAGAATCTCTGCTTGCTCAGTACCCGATCGAATACCGGTGATGATTATGGTTACAGATTGTGTGATAGAATCGATGTCGCAAGGATCAGATACCACCAAGGTGACTTGATAGATTCCACTGGTGTCATACAAAACCGAGGGATTGATCGCGGTTGAAGTCTGTCCATTACCAAAATCCCAGAAGTGATTGAAGGTACTATCTGCTAGAGAAATAAAGGAAACAGAATCCCCAAAAAGGCCTCCAACGGTGAAGCTAAAATTGGCCACTACAGTATCTGTAAAGGAAATCAAAATTGAAGCCGTATCAAAGCAGCCTAAATTACCTATCACAACAGAGTAAATACCCTCCACAGCGGTGATTGAGGCTGTACTATCACCCGTACTCCATTGATAGCTAACTGCTCCAGATGATGTAGCATTCAAGAGGATGGAGGTTCCTAAACAGATGGTAGTATCCGACCAAGCAGGTGCCTGAGGTGTTGAATTAATTGTTACAAAAGTGGTATCTGTATCACTGCAGCCAAAAATATTGGACACTACAACTGAATACAAGCCGGAGCTGACCACAGACAATTGATTGGCAGTTGATAAGGTATCATTCCACGCAAATGTAAATGGACCATTACCCACAATGTTTGGTATAAGTACAAGTGAATCACATACGGTAGTATCAGGACTCAATACCACAGATATCGGTTCAAATCCAATAGAAATACTGTCAGTTTGACTACAGCCGGTAAGTGTGTCGGTAGCAGTAAGTGACACTGTGCCGGGAGATATAATGGTAATGGTATCCTGAGCTCCTAGAGTGGAATTCCATACAAGACTTAGGTCATTCCCCGAAACAACGGCCTGTATAAACAAAGGCAACTCACAAACTGCTGTGTCATTGCCTAGATCTACCACTGGTACAGGCTGTATGGTAACTTCCACGGTATCTGTTCCAACACACCCGCTTGTGATATCAGTAACAGAAACCACATAAAGGCCTGTGCTGTCAGCTATAAAAGCACTGTCTGAGCCAAGACCATTGTTCCAATTGAAACTTAAATTACTCGTAGATAGTCCTGCCTCCAAAAGTATTGGTCCGCAAGCAATGGTATCTTGTCCCAAATCAGGCTCTGGTAATGGAAGTACAGTTAATGTGTCCACGGTGCTATTGCTACAGCCATTAGAATCCGTGAATCCATAAGTGATCAAATATTGGTTTGGATTGCTTGAATTAAGATCAATCATCCCGCTAGAGGGATTTAAGACCAAGCCGGAGGGGAAAGCACTAAAAGTGCCTCCGAAAGTGCCCTGAATAACAGGCAAAATGGAATCTATTGCACAAAAAGACCCGCTTCCATATTCTACAACGGCAGTGGGAAGATCATTGACTACAATACTTGCATTACCTGACAAGTTAGGCGTAGGTGCCTGCACGCTACACAACGAGGATTCATTTACCACAGAAACAAGGGTAAACGAAACTGAACTCATAGGACTAAAGAAGAATTGATTACCATTACTAACTCCATTTCTAAAGAAGCTTGAACCCCCATCAGTAAACTCTACCGTGTATTGTCCGGAGGATAAGCCAAAAGTGATGGCAGCTGAATCTCCCAAACAAATCGTGTCAATTCCGCTTATTGTGGCCACAGGAAGAGGCGATACATTGACAATGGCTGTTCCTATAAGATTAGGTGAAGGGGCATTGACAGAACATCCTGTGGAATTATTTGTAACCGACACCAGGGTGTAGATAGTTGAAGCTGAAGGTATCACAGGAATAAAAATATTACCTCCAACTCCTGAGATTGTACTTGTGTCAATTCCATTGAAATAGGATAAATCAAAAGAACCAATGGGTAAAACAATTGAAATCTGCGAGGA
>DAINOB010000146.1:0-6178 GCA_036735585.1 Cytophagales bacterium
CTAAAACCACCAAAGCCTGTAAAATTACGATTGGACCAATATGCGGCATTCCCGCTGTTGCTGGAGCCTGCAGACCAATAATACTCAAAATTGGATCCCTCAACCGATGCAATGGTAGACTTTTTCATGATCAAACCGTTAAAGTTTTTCCTTACCCTGTTCTTGGCTACTATGAATGTGGTGATGGACTGAGATGGGAAAGCTATGTCCGTAACGCCTTTGAGATATTGGGTACTATCGAAGCGCAAAACAGGGCGACCATTCAATGTGGTGTCTCTCCACAGAGGCGCAGAGGCTGTATTCTCAGAAAACAACACCTGCCCTGTGATCACATCTGCTATTGAGGCTACTTTGTTGCCAGTAGTGCGCTCTACATTCTTATCTGCTCTTAACCAGAGTACTGCATTACTTAGCGGAATGATACCAGAGTCAGGTAGCGTTACAGCCTTCACACCCGAATTTATATTTAATAAAGCGCTGCTCACCTGCAAGCGGTAGTAGTACAATCTTCCCGGCTGCAAGGATACGGTAGCGGCTACGTTTACGAAAGAGTTGTTCGCAGGCAATGATACAGCAGCTGTGGTTTGCGCTGTGCTGAAATTAGAGAGCGTATCGTATTGAAATATGTAACTGGCCGGTAAACTTGCTGTACGTATGGAACCTCTCAATTGTGCAGAGGTGGACGTCACGTTGGCAGCCTTAGCAATTCTTACCTCAGGTTGAAGGTTGGGCAGATTGATAGCATATTTCAGTGCCAGATACACTTCTACCTGCTGTCTCTCAGCAGTGCTTAAGGGTCTGTTATAGCATATAACTTCTGCAATATCTCCTTCAAAGTAACCGGGAATTGTGGGTGTGATATTACCAACACCAAGAAATAGATTACTGATCGCTTGAGGTTTGAAGGCTCCGGTACTAAGTGTGGTAGAAATAGTCAAAGAATCACCCAAGAAGAAGGAAGATTCTAAAACATTGCTATTCACCGCTGAAGAAATGATATAAAATTGGTCTATATTTCCTAAGTTATTGTATATATTTCCCTTAGCAAGCCCAGTGATAGTTGCATTCTTATTAGCTAAGTAATTAAGATTGCCATTGCCGGCTGTTCCTTGGGTCCAATACCAATCCATTTCTCCTGTAGCTGATACGGTGGTTGGGGCTATTTTTAGCAATCCATTGCCATTCTTACGCTGAGTATTTTTACCAACTATGAAAAGTGTAGGACCATTTGTAAGGTCAATTGGCTTAGAAGAATTCATGAACTTATTGTTGGAGAAAAATCGTAGTACAGGCAAGCCATTGATCACATTATTAACAAATTGAGGCCTATTCGGAACAACAACTTGAGTCAGGTCATTGGACTTGGGAGAGAAATCAGTCCATTTGTTTACATTATTCGAAACAGCGCCTACACCAAGATCTGCGCGCAACCATAGCGCAAGACTGTCGGCAGGAATGAAACTGTTGTAGAAGAAGGTCAATACCTGGCTTGTATCACTGCCATTGGTATTGGTGATGATGGCTCTTGCATAATAGCTGGTTCCGGCCTGCAGTCCTGATAAAGTAAAATTGATTGTGGTATCATTGAAATTGGCTGCCTGTGCTACCTGAGCTGTGCTATTGACATTAGAAGAAAAATTATCGTTGGTAGAGAACTCAACTTTGACCTGTGAGGCTGCCCCAAAAGCATTGGAAACAACTTGAACCGTAGCTGTAGTAGGCTGATTAACAATTAAAAATCTAGACTTAATCTCTGGATTGTATGCACTTAAAGCAGTAAACTGATTAGGAGCAGCAGGGCTTGTGAGGCGTGCTAAGGCTGCTACTCTTTTGCCGCTCACTCTTGCTAAACCCGAAAGCAAAACCTTACCGTCAGATTGGAGAGAAACACCAAAAACATCATCGTGCCCTCCGGTAAAATCGAAAATAGTTCTACCGGGCAGGCTGCCCAAGGTGTTATTGTAAGCTCCATTTGCATTGATAAATGCAACTGCAAAATCGGCAGTGGCCAAATCGTTGGTGAAAGAAGAGAAGCCAACTGCTATAAAGCCACCATTGGCTAAGGCAAGCAAATTGTAGCATTGATCCTGATTGCCTCTAAGATCAAGTGAAGAAACACCGTTAGTCCCAAAATTGGCAGCCAGATTTCCACTTCTATCAAATTTTATGAGGAAAAAATCATCATTTGCGGAATTGTTAAATGCCCGTTTGGTAGTACCTACCACTACCGACTTATCCGGAAGGGCTTGTATGCCGGAAAAAATATTTCTTATGAAACTTTGAAATCCGCTTAATTGATAAGTGGCAAAGCCAGTGCCACCATATCTTGAATCCCTTTCACCTGATGCATACAGTTTGATTACTCGGTAAGTGGTATTAGGATTGCCTGGGCCCGCTGCAAACACAGTTCCATCAGGGAGCACATCCAAAGCGGCACACTCCATATTTAAACCTACTCCATTAAAAACGCCATTGGTGGCAAAAGTGGAATCAATGCTACCGGAAGTATTGAATCTTGCAATAACAGGAATGGGACTAGAGGCAACTGGTCGTGTCCCTCCAAGTATAATTTTGCCATTAGCGGTCACTTTCATATTTCTTAATACCATTTGATAAGTCGGAATATACACCGTATTCCATCCTGTACCTCCATTAAAGGTAAGGTCTAATGCTCCATTGGCAGTTAGTCTCCCCACATAAAATCCTCTTATTACCGGTGATCCTGCCCTAGCTGTTCCAGCTACAAGTATTCTATCATCGGGGAGTATGTGCAGACCGGCTCCATCTGAAAAAGTAGTAGAACCTCCCATGAGCAACGTAACAAAACCATTTGTTCCAAATGTGGAATCAATAGTGCCGTTAACATTGTATCTGGCTACCAACAACTGAGCATTGGTGGAATTAAAATTCCGCTCGCCTAGAGCAATGATTTTACCGGTGGACTGCACCCCCACCCCCAAAAAAGACTCGTAATTAGAGCCTGCGGTGGTAAGCGAAACCCTGCCGTTGATGTTAAAACTGTTGTCTATGACTCCCTGTCCAAGACTAATGGTAGCTGCTAATACAGCTACACTAAGAAGCAATGTTTGTAAAGATGTTTTCATTTTGGGCTTTGGCTATAATTTAAGACCAAATTTCCCCAAATGATCTAGGTTTTGAGGTGTGGATTCATGAATAGACTATTTGACTTCATGAGCATATGTTTAGGAGTCACGAACTAAGGACTAATCTCAGCTAACAGATCAATAAGCTCATTTTTCTTTTCCTTGGATATTGGTATTTCCATACCATTCTCCATGATCAAATAGCCGCCATCACCACGGATAAGTTCAGTGATCTTTCTCAAATTGATCAAGTAGCTGCGATGTGTTCGAAAAAACTTGTGTGAAACCTTAAGTAGTTTTTCAAATTCTATTAATCTTTTGCTAACAACTAACTTTGTATCGTTAGACAAGTGAATTTCTGTGTAAGAGCCATCTGCCTTTAGGCAAACCAAGTCTTTGATTCTAACAAAGAGCAAACCTGTAGAAACTGGTAGAGCTATTTTCTGATCACCTTCATTTTCTGAAAAGTTTAGTTTCAAGGCTGCTAGTTTGTCCCTATCCTCTTTTTCATTTCTGGCAGTGAGCTTTTCTATTGCTTCTTGTAACCTTTTTACTTGTATGGGCTTCAAAAGATAATCAACAGCTGAGAGATCAAATGCCCGAATGGCATACTCACTATAGGCGGTTACGAAAATGATTTGGAAATCTACCTGATCTTTATCGAAGAAATCTAAAAGTTGAAGACCTGAATAACCAGGCATCTCTACATCTAAAAGGACAAGATCGGGTTTATGCTTTTGAATGAGCCGAATGGCAGAAGGCACATCATCACCATGACCTACAACTTGTATGTTTGTAAAATTTTGCTGGAGCATAGTGATCAATGTATCTCTAGCTAGTTCTTCATCATCGATAACAATGGTGCGTATCATGTGATTAGACTGTTTCCGTAATGTTTATCTCTAATATCACTGTGGTACCAAGTGATTTGCTTTCACCACCTATCTTGTCAATTATCTGCACGCTTACGGAATTTTTAAGTTCAAAGTTGAGCAATTCTAATCTTTTTTGATTGGCTTTTGTAGAGAAAGATTTATATTGTTTTCTTTCCCTGTTAATTTTCTCAGCCTGCAGTCTACCAATCCCATTATCATCAACCCGAACTTTTAAAATCTTGTCTACTTTCTCGAAACAAATTAGTAGTTTTCGATCAGTCTTTTTATGTAACAAACCATGCTTTAGTGCATTCTCCACATAGGGTTGAACAAGCATAGAAGGCAATCGAATTTCTTCTGGATTCTGTATATTTTTATTTTCAATTATATATTCCAACGATTCTCTGTATCTTAACTTCTCCAACTCAAGATATAGAGATAGCGCATGTATTTCTTCTTCAAGACTGACAGTCTCTTCGTTAGACATCTCTAAAATTTTTCTAATAAGATCCGAAAATTTACCTAAAAATTCATTAGCCTTAAGCTTATCTCCTTTCATAAAAAAATTCTGAATAGAGTTAAGAGCATTGAAAATAAAATGTGGGTTCATTTGAGCTTTGATGGCTGCCAAACGAGAGATGCGTAGTTGCTGCTCAATCTGCTCTTTCTCAAACTTATGGTTAGCTCGCTCCATTTCAAGGGCATTTTCGTTTCGAATCCGCTGTACGCGATTCCTGAAGATCAAGGTAATACCTAATATTATTGAAGAAATAAAAACGCCCCTGATCCACCATGTTTCCCAGAATGGTGGTAAAATGGTAAATTTTATTGTACGAACCTCTTCTGAGCTCACTTGGTCTTCATTAACCGCCTTTACTTCAAATTTATAAGTCCCGGCTGGTAGCGAATACAGACGCACCAAATGATTGCTACCAGGGGTAGTTGTCCATGTGGAGTCAAGCCCTATTATCCTATATTGGTATTTGAGGGCTTCCAAGCTTCTAAAGGATAATCCATCCAACTCAATTACGATATTATTTTCCTTGTAGCTTAATTTATGTGCATTTAATAAATCCAAATCCAAATCGTTGACTTGCACACTTTTAATGTAAGTAATTGGTGGAGTCAGATTTCTATCAGGCATATTTTTGGGCATTTGCACCATGCCTCTACCGGTGGCAAGCCACACATAATTTCCGGATAAAGCAAGGTCATTTATTTCATTGGAGGGTAATCCATCTTTCCTGTCCCATATTCTATATTGACCTGAGTTCAAATTAAAATGTTGTAGACCTTGGTAGGTACCTATCCAAATATTCTCATTCTCTACTTTTAATGAAGTCACTGTATTGTCTACAAGCCCTTTTTCTGTGTTTAAATGAAGTATTTCAGTATTTCTATGAAAGGCAAACAATCCCTCGTTCATAGAACCAACCCATAGTGTATCATTAGAGATGGCAAGTGTTAAAGCATAAATTTTCTTCCCTTCTTTATTCAGAAGTTCTGTTTCTTGATTATAGTGTCGAACGAAAAGTCCATCCTGGTAGGTGGAATAAATGTTTTGATTGATAGAGTCAAAGAGGACATATCGCCCTCTTATCGAAGTTCTAAGAACTCTTTCAATATCATTGTGCGATTTAAAATTCCATTTATTTAAGATTTCAATGTCCAAGCTTGGTCTTGATACAATGACAGACCCAAAACAAGTTGTAATTATAATTGACTTCCCTGGGCCTGATTCAATATGTTTTATACAACCTGATTGCTCAATTTCAAGGATAGCCCGATTGCTTACATCTACCTCATAAAGTTTGTCCTCACCCACTAAAAGTTTTCCTGTAGATTTTTCGAAATACACTGCCGCTACATTCTTTTTGTTGGGCATAGTGAAATGATGTGTTACTTTTCCAGTCTCTGCATCTACCAAATACACAAGTCCATTTTGTAATGCACCTACAATATTTGATTCGGGGCCATTGCAAAGTTTCATCACCCTGAATCCAATATTCTCTGACGGCAATAAGGTCCGAATATGCATTGAAGGAAAAAAAAGAATGCCTGATCCCAATGTGCTTACCCACCAATTGCCTTCTCGGTCTATCATTGCTTTTGAAATGGCATATTGTGAAAATAAAGGCCTCCCATAGACTAGATTCATTTCAGCATCGAAGATATATATACCTCCATATGTAGTTATGG
>DAINOB010000147.1:0-6160 GCA_036735585.1 Cytophagales bacterium
TTGGTTGACAAAGAGACTGGCGATAGCGTGAAATTGATCCCTTCTGAAATAAAGGCAGAGTACCGACTCATGATGAAGGATTTTCATCAACGCATTAAACTCAAATGTGCACAGTTTAAAATCACATTTATAGAAGTAGATGTCGATTCTGGAGTAGATCAGATCCTTTTGCCTTACTTAGTCAAGAGAAGAGGTATGAGATAGTTGCTTTTAAAATGATTTTAGAGCAGTAAGTCTTAAGGATGACCCTGGAGTGGGCGCTGAGGAAGCTATTTTCAAAATAGCTATTTGATCTGTGGCAAATGTTAAAACCCAACTTTTCCAATAAACATCTAATCCTGCTGAATATCGAATAAAATCTCCACCGGTACTGCTTAGAGGCATGCCGTACTCTGAATCTTTGCTTACCATGTCGCGGCCTAGCCCTATAAAAGGCATCAATACAAATTTGGGTCTTTGAAACCACCAAAATACCGATGAACTAAACCCTTTTACCTTACCCCTCATATACTCTAATTCATTGGATTGTGGAAGTAATGTATAGATTTCATTGTTCAACCCAACAGCTTTATAGCGAATAGTGTAAATAGCTCTTAGCTCATAGGTAAATGCTCCTGAACCGAGCTGAAAACCCATAGGGTATAATTTGCCTGATCCATCACGTTGTTGATACTTTCCTGTGGGAAGATCAATACCTCCTCCTATCATTAATACATGTTTCCACTTTCTCACCAAAGTATCATTGGGTCTTAACAGTTGGTAATAAGACTTGATGGAAAAATCTCCAACACCCTGTAATGTTTCATTGCCTTTTTCTGCCACCCGGATGTGCTGTCTATAGGGAAGGTTCACAAAAACTGGCATTCGCTCATGTGGATACCATCTTGCCCATACTTGCTGCACATAGATTTCATCTCTTGAAACCTGTCCTTGGTGACTGTATGAGCTTTGCCTGACTGGATGATTGAATCGCGTGGATAAAAATCTATAGCCTATGAAGTTTTTTTGAAATTGAGGCAATATTCCAGCTGCATTAAGCCCTGTGAAACATCCACATGCGTCACATGCTTGAGAAGGATTATTTGAAATACCTAGGATTACTATTGCAGATACAACAGTTTTATAGAAAAAATGTAATCGTTTCATGGATTGCTTGGCTTATTAAACTGAGTATTTTGAATAAAATCATAATCGGTAAGTGTATGGAGAAATTCAATAATTGACTCCTTTTGATCATGTGTAATTAAAGACATTCTACCTCTAAAGTTGGGATGCAATAAGGAGTCTAATGTAGCCGAAGGTTTTACCCCATGACTGTAGTGATCAAGTACTTCATCCAAAGTCTGAAACCTGCCATCATGCATGTAGGGATAGGTCAATGCCACATTTCTAAGTGACGGAACTTTGAATTTACCTAAATCATTGACATCGTTAGTGATATGCATTCTTCCTTCATCTACGAAAACAGAATCTAGACCGTTATTTCTAAAGCTGTGATCGGTAAGAAGGGGTTCTTTGTGGCATCCTCCACAATTAACCCTGAAAAGCATATACCCATTCAACTCATCATTTGTAAATTGGTCCTGCCCTTTTAAAACTTGGTCATACTTCGAATTTGAAGATATTAATGTACCCATAAAAGCAGCGAATGCCTGCAATACTTCCTGATCTTGAACGGGAGGTTCTATTCCAAAAGCACTTTGGAATTTTTGTACATAGTGCGGTGCCTGATTGATCCTTTGGATTGCCTGGGCCCATGGAATATCCATTTCTAAATGATCGGTAATTGGTACTAAGGGTACCAAGTTCAGATGGATTACTCCCCCATCCCACATAAAGGAGTTTTGCCATAAACTGTTAACAATGGACGGTGAATTTCTCTTCCCCAATCTACCGAACACACCTGCACTTTTTGCTTTTCCTGGATCTGAAAATGCAGCTTCCGGATGATGACAAGAAGCACAACTCACCTTACCATCTGAGGAAAACAAAGGATCAAAAAATAATTGACGCCCTAATTCAAATCTTTCCTGGGTTATTGGATTGTTTTGAAGGTTGTATGTTAATGGAGGGAAGTGGACAGGAATTTTGAGTATCTCTGAAGACTCCTCTTTGATAGGATCTACAGAATTATGATGACAGGATAGCAATCCTGTCATCATAATTAAACTCAAACCCAATCCCCAAACACTTTGGCGGATTTGCTTATACACAGTTCCCTTCTAATTATGGATATGATCAAACATAAACATCTCCCTGTAATTCTTGGCGATGTTCATATTAAATGCTCCAGGGGCATGATTAGGAGCTGTAAAATTAGACATCTGAAGTGTGGTGCCAGGCCCTGTAAAGAACTTTTTCATGTCTACATAAACATGAATCTCCGGCACTGCACCATTTACTACACGCAATCTACCCGTTCCAAAATCATGAGACACCATTTGAATGGCACTGTTGGGCTGTCGATATCCTCCTACATGGAAGGCAAACTTCTTATTAGAAGAGGCTGCCTGCGGTGAATTGCCCTCACATTTCACAAAAATATATCCTGAATTCCAACTCCAAAACATACCATTGATAGGCTGAAGCGCAGGTAGACTTAGATCTGCATCTACTACCCTTGCGCTATCTACACCTATCATATAGTGTATCGCTTTGTACTCTGCAAAAGGCACATTAGGAATTTCTAATTCCAACTTGCCACTTGCATTGCTTAATTTAATCAAGTAATAGCTCTTTTGAGGAACAAACTCGCTTTCATCGGTTCTAACCAGTCTAATGTTACTGATGTAATAATTGAACGTAGTAAAAGTGACACTATCTCCTTGAGCATTGATATACGGAGTAGAGGTGTTGAGTTTCACTTCGTCACCTGTGGTGCCACCCCAAACATGATCCAGTTTCACTTTAACTGTCGAAGTACTCGATGTTGCCGGAGTCGGCTCATCATTTTGTGTTTCTTTTGTACATGATACAAAAGTAAATGTAAAGGCAAAGAATGCCCATTTTATAGAATTGAGTTTCATTGTTTCTAAGTTTTTAGATTTAATTAAAAATAAAAATTTGCAAGGATTCAAAAAATGAATCGGTGCATAGGAAAATTAATTCGCAAACTTAGGCACGTGGTGGTTTGAGGATAGATACTTTATAATCTGAGGAATGGTAACGATAGACAGCAGGAGCAAACAATTGATCAAAGCATATAAATATTGAATATTCGACCAAAAGATTCACATCTTCTTTTATCAAAGGCTCTATTTTGAGTAGTGATTCTAAGACCAAATCAGAAGATCGTTCTTCTGATTCATGAATTTGTTTCATCAGATAACACTGACCATTGCAATTGGATTTTGTATTATCTCTATTAACACAGAGCGACTTTTTTATAATTTCTCTGTTGAGCTCAAAACTGCTTATAATGCTCAACCTGTATCCTAGCTGAAGAAATAATAAAACAATGAGTAAAAGTGTGGTGAGCTGTTTCACTTCACAAAGATACACACTAAGACAATACTTAAAACAATAAGAATTGAATTATAAATAACAGCTGTCTTAATTTTTTACAAAAAAATTAAGCACTACCTTTGTTGCGGCAAGCCGGTACGACCAGCTCCTGCTGAACCCCCCCAGGTTCGGAAGAAAGCAAGGGTAGGCGGTTGTAGCGGTGCGATATTCGGTTTGCCACTTTTTTTCCTTTTCCCCTACCCCATGAAGTTTTTTATAGACACTGCCAATCTTAAGGAAATTCAAGAAGCCCAGGATTTGGGCGTGTTAGATGGTGTTACTACCAATCCATCTCTAATGGCCAAAGAAGGTATAGCCGGTATTGATCGGGTAACTCAACACTATAAAGACATCTGCAACATAGTGCAAGGGGATGTGAGTGCAGAAGTGATCAGCACTGATTTTGAAGGCATGATCGCAGAAGGAAAAAAGCTGGCGGCACTCGATGATAAAATCGTAGTGAAAGTCCCCATGATCAAAGATGGCATAAAGGCTATCAAATATTTCAGCTCAGAAGGTATCAAAACCAATTGCACACTGGTATTTTCTGCTGGTCAGGCTATTCTTGCTGCCAAAGCTGGAGCTACCTATGTTTCTCCGTTTATCGGTAGGCTAGATGATGTATCAACAGATGGTCTTCAGCTCATTGAGCAGCTTGTGACCATTTATGACAATTATGGTTATGGAACCCAGATTTTGGCTGCCTCCGTTCGTCATACCATGCATCTGGTGCAATGTGCTGAGATAGGCGCAGATGTGGTTACTTGTCCATTGTCTGTAATCATAGGTCTACTCAATCACCCTCTTACAGATATTGGGCTTCAAAAATTCTTGGCAGATCACAAAAAAGCCAATTCCTGAAATACCTCTTCAGTGTACATCATCAAAGTAAAGGGAAAAGCTAAAATCCCGGACTACATCCAGCTCCGAGATGACAACTTTGTGCTCGTGGCCTACTTCAGAGCCGATAGACCTGCATTGAAAAACATTGAAAAATTTGGTTTGTCAGGCAAAGAGCATGAATTTGAGGAATTGATCAGAAATATGCCTTTCGGAAAACTTCAGAAACTAGAGTTGTAATAACCATGGAAGAGGTAGTTCAGCTCAATAATGTTTCAATTTTCCAAAATCAACAAACCATTTTGAGTGAAGTGAGCTTTGCCATACAAAAATCTGAGTTTGTTTTTCTCATAGGCAAAAACGGTTCGGGAAAGAGCTCTCTACTTAAAACCTTGTATGCCGATTTGCCTTTAAGACTGGGGAAAGCTGAAGTTGCTGGTTTTCCGCTCTCTAAGATATCTCCAAGCCAAGTGCCTAAACTCAGAAGAAAACTAGGGATCATCTTCCAAGACTTCCAATTGTTTCAGGATAGAAGCGTGAATGATAATTTGACTTTTGTGCTGAAAGCCACTGGTTGGTCAGATTCTGGAAAGATCAAACAACGCATAGCAGAAGTGCTTATGCGAGTAGGTCTTGGCTCTGTAAATAGTAAATATCCCTATCAACTTTCTGGCGGGGAGCAACAAAGAATAGTCATAGCGAGAGCTTTGCTGAATGACCCTCAACTGCTGATTGCTGATGAACCAACTGGAAACCTTGATCCCGAGGTAGCCGATGGCATTTACAAGCTTTTTAGAGAAATCAATAGAAGCGGAACTGCAATAATCATGTCCACCCACAATTACCGCTTTATCCATGATGAGCCCAGCAGGGTATTGCTCTGTGCTGGTGGCAAGGTGAAGGATAGCAATCATGAACCCGGGATTATCCCAAGCTGAAGCTTTGAACGGTATTTCAGTACTCATACCCGTTTTCAATAGGGATGTAGTACCATTAATTCACCAAATCAAAGAGGCACTATCTTTCACCTCTTTCGCAGAAATACGTGTTTATGACGATGCAAGCACAGATCAAAAGCTTGCTTTAGCGAACGAGCAGCAACTTTCAGCCTTCCAGGGCCTAGTCTACAAGTCGTTGGAACAAAATCTCGGGAGAAGTAAAATCAGAAACCTGCTCGCCAAAGATGCTATCTATGATTTCTTGGTGTTTATTGATTGCGACAGTGCCCTACCCGATCTGCTATGGGCCAAGCGATATTGGGATCAGAGGGCATACCCCGTTCAATACGGTGGCACGGCTTATGAAAATTCACCAGTTGATAAAAAGTATAGTCTCCACCACAGAATTGGAAATGCACGTGAAACACGATTGGCATCAGAAAGAAGCAGTCAACCCTACCGATTTTTTACTTGGAACAACGTAGCTATTCATAGAAAAATACTGAAAGAACACCCTATTCCGGAGGTGATTCAAGGCTACGGGCATGAGGATACTTTGTTTTCTTCCTTATTGGAAAAAGCTGAAATCCCCATAAAACATATTGATAATCCAGTGGTTCATCTTGGCCTCGAAACCAACCAAAGGTTTTTAGAAAAAGGCGCAGAAGCTATTCAAAACCTCGTTGTATTGGCAGAGAAAGGATATCCACAACATCAACATCGCCTCTATCAAACATGGCGAAGTTTCTTGCATCCTTTTTTAAAATGGGTGCCTACTTTTCTATTGCTATGGAAATTGAAATGTACACAAAGGATACTCTTAGGTCCATTGGCTAACCCTAAATGGTACGACATTTTTAAACTCATACATTTGGAAT
>DAINOB010000148.1:0-6152 GCA_036735585.1 Cytophagales bacterium
ACTGCTTTGGCTTTCATTTCTTGTTCTAAGGCAACTGCCATTGCTCTTCTTTCTTCTGCTTTGGCTTCAGCTACTTTTAGATCTGCACTTGCTTGGTCAATTTGAAGTTTTGCACCTATGTTGGCTCCCACATCTACGTCAGCGATGTCGATTGATAAAATTTCAAATGCAGTACCAGCATCCAAACCACGTCCTAAAACAAGTTTAGAAATATTATCTGGATTTGCGAGAACTTCTTTATGGGTTCTTGCAGAGCCAATGGAAGTTACTATACCTTCACCTACCCTTGCAAGGATGGTTTCTTCGCCTGCACCCCCAACCAATTGCTGGATATTTGCTCTCACGGTTACCCTTGCTTTCGCTACCAATTGAATTCCATCTGCTGCAACTGCTGCTACACTGGGTGTATTGATCACTTGTGGATTAACAGAAATTTGAACTGCTTCAAATACATCTCTGCCCGCTAGGTCAATGGCTGTAGCTTGTTTGAAAGTGAGTTTGATATTCGCTTTATCGGCTGAGATCAATGCTTTTATGACGTTAGGAACATTTCCCCCTGCCAGATAATGGGTTTCTAGGTCCGAGAGGGTAAGCTCCAATCCTGCCTTGGTAGCTGTGATCAATTCGTTCACAATAATTCCCGGTGGCACCTTTCTGATACGCATGAATACCAGTTCTAGAAGTCCTACACGAACACCTGAAAACAACGCTGTAATCCAGAGATTGAAAGGGATAAAATATAAAAGGACAAAAAATCCAATGATGCCAAGCACCAAATACACCAAAATTAGGATTCCTCCAGACATGCGTTTTAAAGTTTAAGTTGTTCTACAAATATCTTACGGTTTTCGGTTTTAACAACCACAAGCGGCATATTCTTTTCTATCATGCCTGATCTTGAAATTACCTCCATTCTTTTACCCTCAAATTCAGCCCAGCCAATAGGTCTTAAATGAGATGTTGCTATTCCTTTGGTACCCATAGGAGGAATCACCTCATCATCTCCAACTTTAGAGTCTATATTTCGCTTCAAGGCAAATTTTAACCAAACATCATTCTTCAATCCGTACCAAAAAGCAGCACTTGCCAGTATAAGCGTGATAAAAAGTGTAATATGACCTGCTAAAGCTCCTTCGGCATAATAGGCGTAGATGATACCTGAAAAGCAGAATATAGCTCCTATGATTCCGATAATGGTAGTGCCAGGGATGAATATGACTTCAATTAGTAAGAGCACTAGCCCAAATACTACGAGAGAGGTAATGAGAAAAACAGCAGACATGGCGTCAATTTAAATTAATAGGCTATCGCAAACAAGACTCTTTTGTTAGACGGTTTACCACTTCTAATGCAACTGCCAGACTCATCCGGCTGATCTAGTGGAATACAACGAATGGTGGCTTTTGTTTCCTGTTTAATGAGTTCTTCCGTTTCAGCAGTTCCATCCCAATGTGCTGAAAAGAATCCCGTTTTTTCTTCCAACAACTTTTTAAACTCCTCATAAGAATCGACCACGGTGGTATGCGAGGTTCTAAATTCCAAGGCTTTGTTGAACAGAGACTGCTGAATTTCTTTGAGCAATTCAGGAACTAAGCTTTCTACAGATTCCAATGCTATTGTCTCCTTTGTTCGAGTATCTCTTCGCGCCAATTCTATAGTGCCATTCTCCAAATCTCTTCCTCCCATAGCCAGTCGTAAGGGCACTCCCTTTAATTCATATTCTGCAAACTTCCAACCTGGTTTTTGGGTGTCACGATTGTCATAATGTACTCTGATGCCCAAAGCCTTTAACTTCTCTTTAAGTGCATAAAACTTTTCATCCAATTGTGCCAGCTGATCTTCACTTCTATAAATGGGGACCATCACCACCTGAATGGGGGCTAGTTTTGGGGGCAATACCAATCCATCATCGTCAGAATGTGCCATGATCAGGCCTCCTATCAAGCGTGTGCTTACGCCCCAAGAGGTGCCCCATACATATTCTAGTTTACCATCTTTACCAGTAAATTGAACATCAAATGCTTTTGCAAAATTTTGACCCAAAAAGTGTGAAGTACCTGCTTGTAATGCTTTACCATCCTGCATGAGCGCCTCAATGCAATAGGTGTCTTCCGCCCCTGCAAACCGTTCGTTAGGGGTTTTTACACCTTTAATTACCGGCAAGGCCATATATTCTGTGGCAAAGGTTTCATATACAGAAAGCATCTGAAGGGTTTCGGCAATTGCCTCTTCTCTGGTAGCATGTGCTGTATGGCCTTCTTGCCAAAGAAACTCCGCTGTTCTGAGAAAAAGTCTGGTTCGCATTTCCCATCTTACCACATTTGCCCATTGGTTGATCAGCAGAGGAAGATCGCGATATGACTGAATCCAATTTTTATAGGAGCTCCAAATTACTGTTTCAGAGGTGGGGCGCACGATGAGTTCTTCTTCTAATTTAGCTTCTGGGTCCACAATTACTCCACTTCCATCCGTTGCATTTTTTAGTCGGTAATGCGTAACCACAGCACATTCCTTGGCAAATCCATCAACATGAGCCGCTTCTTTGCTCAAATAACTTTTTGGGATAAACAAGGGGAAATAGGCATTGCTATGCCCAGTGTCTTTAAACATTCCATCCAGAGCCGATTGCATGAGTTCCCATATCGCATATCCATAAGGCTTGATTACCATACAACCTCGTACGGCAGAGTTTTCTGCTAGGTCGGCACGTTTGATTAGTTCGTTGTACCATCCTGAATAATCTTCACTACGTGAGGGTAACTTGGTGCTCATATTGTATTGGTATGATGATTGTAATAATTGCTAAAAAGCTTGCAAATATAGGTTATGTGTAAGCCTATTCAATTGATTTTGTAAATTGAACACTTTAAAACGCTGAAGACATGAAATACACCATCCACACCCCACTTGCCATACTAATATCATTATCCGTAGTTGGGCATCAAGCCATGGCACAAAAAGAAAACGATGATCTGTATTTCTCATCCAAGGATAGGCTGAAGGCAAATTATGATCAAACTTCTTCCACTAGGTCCATAGCTGCAAATAATACTACAGCTCAAGCCAGAAACACGGCTCCTGGAAGTACGCCAGTGCAACCACGCACGAGCAACCCAGATTGGAGCAGATATCAAAGGCAAAGTTCTGAAGATAATAGCGATATAGTAGTTCAACCAAGATCCAATGCACCGCAAGAGGAAAATGTAGAATACTATGACAACAATAGATATAGCAGGAATGCAGATGTAAACAATTGGAGTAATGATTTTAACTCTGGAAATCGATTTAATCCTCAAATGAATTCCTTTGCCTTTAACGATCCCTTTTTCAATCCTTGGGGCGGCTTCGGTATGTTTAGGCCAGCATTTTTCGGAGGATTTCCGGTATATGCTTCCCCAGGACTGAGTGTAAGCCTTGGATTCGGGTTTGGTGGTTTTGGTGGATTTGGTGGATTCGGGTTTGGAAGACCTTTTGGGTTTCATCGACCATTGTTTTATGATCCTTTCTTTGGATTTGGATCACCTTTTTTCTTTGATCCTTTTTGGGGACCATCTCTTGCATTTGGCGGTGGCTTTGGCTTCGGAGGTTTCGGTTACGGAGGTTTCGGATGGGGCCATCCTTACGGCTGGGGCGGATTTGGACATGGCTATGGTTTGGGATACCATCACGGATTCAACAATGGATTTGTAGCAGGAAGCACCATAAGATCATCTTACTATGGCCCAAGAGTTGGCACAAGAGGAAGCAATTTTGCTGGAACTAGAGGTGGAACGACAAGAAACAACACTATTGCTCAGGGAGGAAGTGACGGAAGATCTTCCAGCAGGGCTTCATCTACTGCTTCTCAAACACGCACAAGTTCTTATACAAGACCCGATTACGCTACCAATCGCTCCTCAGTAGGAAGATCTCGTACTAATTCTGTAGCGCTAGAGCAAAATGCAGGAACAAGAGGTAATTATGGAAGTGCATCACCAAGTAGAAGCACACAAAGTACAGGTAGAACTCAGGCTGCAGGTAGAACCCAAGCCATAGGAAGTGACAGGATGAGCGATGGCAACAGAAGTTCTTCACGCAATCAAACTCCAAGTTATTATCGCTACGATGCTAACAGTGGATATAATAATGCACCATTCACGAGATCTTCACCTCCAAATGTAACGTCACCTTCTAGAAATTCTGGAAGCTACTCTTCTCCTGGAAGATCGCCTCAAGGTGGATACAATCAAAGTGCGCCATCAAGACAAAATAATCCTAGTTGGTCATCACCTTCACAATCGCCTTCGAGGAACCAAAATTGGTCATCCCCGTCACAATCCCCCAGTAGGGGTAGCAACTGGTCTGCACCATCACAATCCCCCTCAAGAAGCAGCAGTCCATCATGGGGTGGAGG
This sequence comes from Cytophagales bacterium, assembly GCA_036735585.1. Lineage (GTDB taxonomy): Bacteria > Bacteroidota > Bacteroidia > Cytophagales > JAIYAX01 > JAIYAX01. The sequence continues at coordinate 4,394 of DAINOB010000148.1, forward strand.
TGGTTCTTCGCCTTCAAGAGGTTCTTATGGTGGAGGTGGCTCTTCAGGCGGAGGAGGTGGTGGTAGAGCACCTAGCCGTGGAGGTAGATAAGTCAAAGTAGGCAGAGACGCGCAGGACAGAGACAAAAAATAAGTTTATGAAATTCACTTCTATCGTATACCAGGCCTTCCTTTTGGTAGGCTTGGTATTCGCTGCACACGCTCAGCAGGGTTTAGTCGCACAAGGATCATTGGGGTATTTCAATGATGCTTATTTAATGTCAAACCAGCAAGCCTACGGAACTGCTCGTTTCCAAGGATTAGGAGGCGCAAGAACAGCACTGGGAGGAGATGTAGGATCTATATCTTCAAACCCGGCAGGTTTGGGATTCTTTAACAAATCAGAATTCAGCGCTAGTGCCGCGATAGGGATTCTCAATTCCAACAGTAATTTCTTTAATCAAGACACGCGCTCATCAGCTGGAAATTTTAGCCTTCCTAACATCGGAGTAGTGCTCAACTATACTAAAGATGATATAGTGCCCTCCAAATGGCGAGGTTTTAATGTGGGAATAGGAATCAATAGAATAGCCAATTTCCATCAGCAATTTGAATATGCCGGAGAGAATCCCAACAACAGCATAGTAGATTATTACTTAGAAAGTGCCGCTTTGTATGATCCAAATTTACTTTTCGATGAAGTTAACAGAAATGAAATTTTAAGTTCCGATGTGTTAGGATTTGCCACTTATCTGGTTGACTTCGGTGTGTGGAGAGGTGGAGTAGGCGGCCTAAATCCAGCAGATACACTTGAAAGATATGACTCTTGGATTCCTATTACACCCATGAATCAGTCAGAAAAAGTAAGAAGAAGAGGGGCAATCAATCAATTCGATATAGCCTTTGGAGGCAATTATGATGACAAATTATATTTCGGAGCCTCTCTTGGTATTCAGTCCATTCGATTTTCTGAAGTACGTACCTACTTCGAATCAGTGGTTCAACCTGCAGGCAATCCAAACTTCAGCCCTTTGGTCAGCCTCAATACTAGAGATGAATTGAACCTAAACGGATTGGGGATTAATTTGACAGCAGGATTGATATACAGACCGATTGATGCTGTACGTCTGGGCCTGAGCTTTAGAACCCCTACATTGATTGGATTGAACCAAAGCTTTATCAGCAGCCTGGATGTGGTATACGATGGCAGGCCATACTTGCTTGATTCTGGTTTGAGCATGGGCAATTATTCCTATTCCACCCTCAGAGGTGAGTTTCGCTACCAAGTGGTAGCACCTCAAAGGATAAATGCGGGTATCGCAATTTTTGCTGGCAAAAAGGGCTTTATCAGCGCAGATGTAGAAATGGTATCTTACAATCAGGCCCAAGTGCGTTCAAGAGATGCAGATCTCACCTCTGATGACCGTACCATTACCACCCTTTTCGAACCCGTTTTTATTTATCGAGTAGGTGCAGAATTCAGAGAAGACATTTTTAGATTCAGAGGAGGTTTCGGATTTCAACCTTCAGGGATTAAAGCATCGGACAACATAAACAGAGATTTGCTCACTTTCTCTTTAGGGGCAGGCTTCCGGCAGGACAATTATTATCTCGATTTGTCAGTAGTGAATCAACGTTTCTCAGGAGGATATAGCCCCTATACCCTAAATAATGGAAGTAATCCAGGGGTCGAAACTGACTTTAGTAACACCTTTGTAACTGTTACCTACGGCACCTTTTTCTAAATTATCTTCAGAAGTGAATTAAAACTCTCGTGGAT
>DAINOB010000149.1:0-1848 GCA_036735585.1 Cytophagales bacterium
TAGAAGATGCTTTTCTGGTTGAGAAAAAGTTTGAATCCCCTTAAACTATGGCTGCTAAGCAGCGACTATAGAGCGTATCAATGGTTGCTGATTCGATTTGGGGACGTTGAGCCCAGTTACCAGCAGTTGGTTTACTTCAAATATCACCGCTTTGAAGTGCCTGATGTCCCTGCCCTTCTAGAGGATTACCGTAGGCTTTATCTGCTGCGAGACATTGACTGTAAAGGTGTAAAAGCACCTGTGGTTCTAGATCTGCTTGCTGGTATTGGGGCATCTGCCGCCTATTTGCATGATAGAAAACCCTCTGCCAAGGGAATGCTTTTTTGTGAGGATCCTTCTATTATTGAACTCCTGAAAGAAAATCTCAATCACAACAAGTGGAAAAACATTCAAATTTTGCTTGAAGAAAATGCTTCTTTGGCATGGATGAAAGCGCTTGCATCTCATAAAATGATCGATTGGGTACGAGCAGCTCCTGGTACTCAACGTGACTTGCAGGAAGGCTTGATTAAAAATCTACACAGGATTCAAGGACTTTGCCTTTATTTTAATGAAAGTGAATATGCTCTTTTTGCACAATGTCTAGGAGCTCTAAATCAAGATTACCATGTTAAAATCGATTTCAGAGATAAAGAAAGCCTTGCGCCCAATACCGAACCCTATCTTTGCCTGAAAGCTTACAAGAAAAGTAGCGCATGAGGTTTCTACGGTTTATAGTACTTTTGAAAAAGTCTCAAAATGCACTGAACCAATAGGGATAATGAGTAATACCTCTTGTAAAATTTGTCAAAATGCTTCTAAGCCGCTGTTTATTGATCAAGTGCTGTGCAAATATCCAGTACAGTATTATCAATTTGGAAGCTGCGGCTACATACAAACTGAACAGCCTTACTGGCTGCAAGAAGATTATTCTCAAACGCTGGTAGATCATGATACTGGAGTTATGGCTCGCAATCTTTATTTTTCGAGGGTCACCGCTCATCTACTCAAGGCTGGATTTGATCCTAAAGCATTATACCTAGACTTTGCAAGTGGATATGGCATTTTTACCCGTTTGATGCGTGATTATGGGTATAACTTTTACTGGAGCGACCGCTATGCTGAAAATTTGGTAGCCCGTGGATTTGAATACAAAGAAGAGCTGCAAAAACCTGCATTGATTACTGCATTTGAGGTATTGGAGCATTTAACTGATCCCTTAGCAGAAATTGAAGACATGTTTCAACATTCCGAAAACTTGCTCTTTACCACACGCCTGGTTCCCGAGCCAATACCTGCACCCCAAGACTGGTGGTATTACAGTTTTGAAGGTGGGCAACATATTGCTTTATACACCAAAGCTGCACTTCAGAAAATAGCCGCTCGTTTTGGAAAACACTTACAAACAAATGGAAAATCTGTGCATTTACTAAGCGCCAAACCCATGAGCAATATTCAGTTTAAATGGGCGCTAATCAGATCAGGTGTAGAAATGAAAATATGGTCTGGACTAGGGCTTTCTTCAAAAACAGAAACAGACATGAATGAAATAATAAGGAACAACTTCAATGAGAATAAACTCAAAGAATAATCAGTTTAATTAAGGATTACCACACATAGATGCCTACACTACACTGGATAGGAAAAGATAAAGTTATCAATCATCATATGGATGTTCCGTTTAAGGTGTTGGAACACTCCTATGGCTTTGCCACGGATGCTTCGATTGGCTCAGTCACCGTGCAAAAAGAAGAAACCAATAGCGGAAACAAAATAATACATGGCGACAATCTTGAAGTAAATACATTAGGCCATGCTTTTTGGGCCACCATGAAAACCAAAGCCGAGCAGTATGTAATTTATGCCGAC
>DAINOB010000149.1:1858-6136 GCA_036735585.1 Cytophagales bacterium
CGACAACTGTTTGCTTACAAAGGATTTCATGACCAAGCACAATATCATTTTCAAGAAAATCCCAAGGGATGTAACGAGATTCTGATAATGGAAAAGTTAATAAAAGACCAATATTTTATAACCTGGAAATCAATGTTGGATGTGGACATCCAAGAAGAATTTTCTGATATTCAAAAACAGGAATTAGAACCACACAGTTTTACTTTCTACACTTCGATTTCGGTTATGTCGTCTTCAAAAATTGAAGGCGAACAAATGGAATTAGACAGCTATGTAAAACACAAAATGCTGAACATTGAATACCTTCCAGAACTTACTGAAAAACCAAACGATTTATACAAAGCCTACTTGTTTGCCAAAGAAAATAAGTTGACACAAAAGAATTTTTTGCAGGCTCATCTGTTTATTGCAGCTCACCTGTTACCAAAGGTTCAACAAGGAGTAATTCGCAAAACAGAAATGTTGGTAATGGAACACAAAACTGGGAGAATACAATATGAAGCGGCTCCTTTGGCTATTGTAAACGAACGATACAGCCAACTATGGCAAGAAATAGAAATGCTTTTGAAGAAAGACTTAAACATTGAAGAGATTTTTTATAATGCTGCATTTATTCATTTAGCATTTGTGAATATTCACCCTTTTGGCGATGGCAACGGCAGAATTTCACGACTTTTAGAGAAATGGTTTTTAGCTGAAAAATTAGGCGAAAGGGCTTGGTATATTAAATCAGAAAAATACTATTACAAAAATGTAGATAGCTATTACAAAAATTTAGCAAGGTTAGGTTTATTTTATGAAGGTTTGGATTACGAAAAATCTATTCCATTTCTTTTGATGCTTCCCAAATCTTTAACATTTGAAAAATAGAAAATGGAATTAAAACCATATCAACGTGTAATTAATGAAATTGGCAACATGACAAACATTGCTTTCTGGAAAAGGAACATAGACCACAAAGGTTTTAGAATTAACGGCTTTGTAAATCATTATCCCGACTTCATTATTCAGACAAAAAGCGGCAAGACAATTTTATTAGAAACCAAAGGCGACCATTTAGACGCAGAACAAAAAATAAGACTTGGCAGACTTTGGGCAAATAAAGCAGGAAATAATTACCGTTACTTCATGGTTTACGAAAGACGGACAGTTGACGGAGCATTTAAATTGGAAGACTTTTTAAACATCATAAAAGACATTTAGTAGCAACAATTTTTTTAATTATTACAGCACCCATAACTTAATGCAGCATGAATCTCATTGAAAAAACCCTAAAGAAGAGCCTACAAAAAATGGGGCTGCTGCTGCGGTACTATACCCCATCGGCCAGTGAAGAAGCTAGAAGAATCTTGCTTTTAAAGCACTTTACCATTGATACCGTGTATGACTTGGGTGCCAATGTGGGTCAGTATGCACAGGAAATTATAGAGGCAGGTTTTTCTGGAAAAGTTATTTCTGTGGAGCCACTGCGTGCAGCCCATGAGCAGCTCTCAAAGGCAAGTCAGGGGAATTCAAATTGGATTATTGCGCCACGGTGTGCCGTGGGTGCGGAAATGGGATCCGTGGAGATTCATGTTTCAAAAAACACCGTAAGCAGTTCCATCTTACCTGTACTTCCTGCTCATACTGATGGTGCTCCGGATTCTATCACTGTTGGCAAGGAAGAAGTACCGCTCTTCACCCTCGATCACCTCATAAGTTTATATCCCGGAGGCAAAAAGGTATTTGTAAAAATAGATGTACAAGGGTATGAGCAAGAGGTTCTTAAAGGAGCTTCAAATTCACTCGCCCAGCTATCAGGATTAGAAATAGAAATGAGTGTAAAGCCGCTCTATGCCGATCAACAATGGATGTTTGAGGACATACTCTTATATATGCGTGAACATGGATTTGCGCTGAAAAGTCTGGCTCCTGCTTTTACCCACCCTCAAAAAGGTGAGGTGCTGCAATACAATGGCATATTCTTTAGGGATCATGCATGAGAGTGCTATTTGACCATCAGGCATTTAGCGTGCAACAAGCAGGAGGAGTCAGCCGATACATCGCAGAACTTATCCACCGGCTGCCAGCTTTGGGTCTGGCTCAAACAGACCTGACTTGCACTTTTTCTGATAACAGACACTTACGTGAACTAACCTCCTTCCGGCCCTTATCTTTTGGCGGAAGAAAGGATTTTAAGGGTAAAAAGCTCTTGCTGGGAGCGATCAATAATTTATTTGCAACTCAAAAAATTAGGAGTAGCGCATTTGATCTCTTTCATCCCAGCTATTATGATCCCTATTTTTTAGATGCGCTCAGCGGAAGACCTTTTGTACTCACCGTACATGACATGACTCATGAGGTATATCCCGAACTTATGCATCGATGGGACAAATCTTCTGCTCATAAGAAGCTTTTAGTGGCAAAAGCATCTGCCATTATTGCCATCTCAGAGCACACGAAGCAAGCATTGATAAATCAATGGATGGTGCCTGAGGAAAAAGTACACGTGGTATATCATGGATGTTCCTTTGATTCGGTGCCCGCCCAGCCATTGCCACTACCCAAAACTTTTGTGCTCTATGTAGGTAAGCGTGGTAGTTACAAGAATTGGGAATTAGTAGTTAAAGCCATTGCAAAGGCAGGATTGCAGAATACAGTTTCATTGGTAATGGCTGGAGGAGGTACACTTACCCACGCTGAAATTGCCTTGTTGACTCAGTATGGAATTCCTTTATCACATGTCATACAGCAATCTATGAGTGATGCAGAGCTAAAGTATGCTTTTCAACATAGCCTGTGTTTTGTATACCCATCTCTGTACGAAGGTTTTGGTTTGCCCATTTTGGAAGCGTACAGCGCAGGTGCTCATGTTTTGCTCAGTAGGGCAAGTTGCTTTGAAGAAATAGGAGGAGCGGGTGCCTTGTATTTTGATCCTCACGACCCCAATGACTTGGCGCAATTGATACTTCAAGCTTATACTTCACCCCGACAATTTGATCCTTTAAAAAGCATTCAAAGTCAAATTTTACAAAAATTTAGCTGGGACGCAGCCGCGAGAAATACTTATGCAGTGTATAGCAAAGTACTGAAATCTCGTTAGTAGTTTACGGACATGCATGGTCACGAGATTAAGGCAGTGTTAAAAAACACCGAACAACATTCATAATAACTTAATACAAAATACAAGGGATTCTTAAAAATATGCTTTCTCTTTGTATAGTACTGAAAGAAATAAAAATTCGCTTTCAGCCACTGATAGTTTGTAACCTTGTTTGATAAACAGGTGATTTTGAATTAGCATCGTTGAATATCTCTCATACAAAAGCGGTAAAATAGTAAACAAACCAAACCTTAAATCAGAAAGAGCTTCGCAAGTCGCGGGGCTTTTTTTTTATTAATTATCGCTAGTAAACTCAACAGGATTTACCTTGCAGGTCATTAAAAGAAATATATGGCATTCTTTAAAAATGGATCTGTTTCCCTTTACTATGAAGACAGGGGAACTGGTGACACCTTAGTTTTCCTTCATGGTTTAGGATCCAGTACTCTCGATTGGGAGGATCAATTAAGATTTTTTGAAACCCACTTTAGGGTGATTGCTTTGGATGTAAGAGGTCATGGTCGCAGTGATAAACCCATTGAAGAATACAGCATTTCAGGATTTTCAAAAGATGTATGGGCATTACTGGATCATATTGGAATTGATCATTTCAATTTAATAGGTCTTTCTATGGGCGGGATGATCAGTTTTCAAATGGCTACCGATCAACCTGAAAGGGTAAGAGGCATGGTAGTGATCAATAGTGCTCCTGAGTTTTTAAGCCGAAATGTAACTGTAAAACAATTTATCAGACAGCGAAAAATGCTCATACGCGTTTTTGGTTTCCGATACTTTTGTCGGTTGATGGCCCAGCGCTTGTTCCCCGATCCTGATCAGGAAGAATTAAGAGCTCGATTTCTTGTGCGATGGATGAGCAATGATAAGAAAGCGTATAAACTGGCCTTCAATGCTTTGATTGATTGGAGTGTAAAGTCAAAACTTCATAAAATAGACTGCCCCGTTTTGGTACTTGGAGCCGAAATGGACTATACCAGCCATGAATTCAAACAGGAGTTTTGTCGATTGCTTTCACATGCTGAATATCAAATAATTCCCGGATCAAGACACATGTCTACCTTGGACAAGCCAGATGTTGTGAATAATATGATTGCAGAATTCCTTTCTGTACACACCTCTAAAGCGAGTGTGGTGTAACTTTAAAGTAATTTCCACTTTACGCCAGCGGTAAATGTTCT
>DAINOB010000150.1:0-6066 GCA_036735585.1 Cytophagales bacterium
TTGGCGCTCGTTTATCCTTTTTAAGGCTTTTAGACCGATGTTCATGCTTGATTTCAATTGGCCACTTTGCTGATCAAATAGTTGAAGGCCGTTGCCCAAAGCCATGATAGTGCTGGTAGATCCATCTAATTGAAGTCCAAAAACGGGTTTGCTTAGGCCTGTTTCTGCAAAAAGCCTACTTTCTTGAAGAAAGGAGTTGGTTTGAAGGATCAAGCCATTGCCGGTACCTAGCAGATAGCCTTGGGTTGTGGCGCACATGCTATACAGACTCTGGGGGGCAAATGAGGCATATAAATGGTTGAAATCAGGTACCACGAGCACGCCCTCGTTCAAGGTGCTGATCCAAAGCAGGCCTCTGGTATCTTGGTAGATGTCGGAAATACTATGCTCTTTCCAAAAAGGACCTTTCCATTGATTATTTTTCAGCAGCCATGCCCCTTCATTGGTCGTGACCCATACTTGGCCGCCTGTGTGGTGAATGCCCTGAATGAACTGCCCGTCCATAAAAGGCAGGTGGCTCAAATCTCCTGACTTGTGGAGCAGGCTAAGCCGCTTTAATTCGTTGTATTTGTACATCAAATAAGTACCACTGTCGCAGGCGAGGCTGAGGATGCTTCGGTTACTCAGCTCCTGTTTGTAAGGCAACTGGTTCAGCTGCAATGAACTGTTGACCTGCAATAGCCCCTCTGAACTCAGGAAATGATACACTTGATCATCGGTAGAGGCACTGATCACGGTTTGGTAGGTGTAAGAAAGGAATCGGCTCCATTGCCGGCTGCGGCTGTCGTACACATCGATACCCCCTCGGGTGGGTAGCAGGAGGTAAGGCCCGACCAAGCCAAAAGGGATGTAGTTGATAGGTGGCCGTTTCAGGGCAAGGCGGTGGAGAGTGTCATGTCTGATCTGAAATACATAGCCATCAAAATTTTCAAACCACACATCGCCTTCTGCATCGAGGGCAAGGGCACTGCAGCCACCGGTGAGGAGGCTGTCACTCTGGAAGCCTTTGAATTGGAAACCGTCATAGCGGTATACTCCTGCCTCTGTTGCCAGCCAGATAAAGCCTCTTTTGTCTTCACAGAGGTCATATACCGTATTGGAAGGCATAGTCTTTTGTATGTTGAGCTTAAGGTAGGCAGGGTCTTGCGCCCAAGACAAGGGAAGCATCCACCAAAAAGTAGCGCACAGTACCGCGAATTTTCTCATACCGTCCCGAAGGTGGCGACTTGGTTAGTAAAAGCCAAGCCTTAATTTGTGTCCAGCCATTTTTTCTGCATCAACAGCAGGGTTCGATTAACAGGAGAGCACAGAGTTCGCACACAAAGCCAAAAGGTAGTTTCATCAGAAATGGGCAAGGCTTGGTGAACTGGATATTTTCAAACCTAAACGTAAGAATAGTTTTGACTCAAAAAACAATTCTTACCATGAAAAAAACTGTATACTTAAGTTTGTTTCTGCAAACAATTTTAATGCTTACCGGTACTCTCAAAGCTCAAACAAAACTTTACGAATTTACTTTTGACAGTTCATTAGTTGCATCTACTGGCACAGGGTCTTTTGCAAACAATGCAGGAATAACCTTTACAACTGACCGAATAGGCTCACCAAATAAGGCCATCAATATTGCAAACACTGGAACATTCGCAACCTTGTTAGGATTGCCTTTAGGAAACAGTGCGAGATCAATCTCTTTGTGGGTCAAACTAAACGTTTTCAGGCCTTCTTTTAACTTTCTTTACGTATATGGTACAAGCGGAAATCCAGAAGGTGCATTTATAAAAACAAACGAAGCAAGGCACTTTTTGCCAAACCACACAGCATCGACAACCCACAATACTACAGGAATATGGGTTCATTATGTTTTCACCTATGACGGAACTACTTCAAGGATTTATGTGAATGATACATTACGAGGAACTTTAGCAGCGACTAAAAATACCGCAAATAATAGCAATATCTTTAGATTAGGATTGACTGAAACTGGATCAGGTAGCTTTTTTGATGGTTCAATCGATGATTTACAGATTTACAATGGTGCCTTAACCGCACAACAGGTATCTACGTTATACAATCCTTGTGTTGCCCCTTCCCTTTCAAATACAACTCCTCCGACCAATCTTTTAATTTGCTCAGGTTCAAGCACCACGATTTCTGCACAAAGCGATTCTACGATTAATTGGTTCAGCACTATTACAGGAGGTACTTCTCTTGCAACAGGGGCGACATTTACTACACCTGCTCTTACAACTCAGACTACCTATTATGCCCAGGCAGGAACGGTTTGTTTGTTCAATCGATTACCAATTACCATAAATGTCAGTTCTTCGGCAGTAATTTCTTCACCACAAATTCTTACCGATACTGCGATGTTGTATTGTGAAGGTTCTCAATTTGAAGTGAGAGCATCCACAACAGGAGGCACACTTAGATGGTATAATGCTCCAACTGGGGGTATTTTGTTAGATACTGGCGGTACTTTAAAAATCTCAAACTTACAAAGTTCGGCTGGTCAAGGTCAGACTGGTACAGTTACTTATTACGTTGAAGCATTTAATAGTTGTTCCAACCCAAGTACAACGGCACGTGTTCCGGTAACGATCAAGGTAGGCATACCTGCTTTTTCTGTATCAAACACTACCCCATCTAGAAACTATTTTGCTTGTAGCGGCTCTTCTGTTTCCCTCAGCGTTTTAACCAATGCAAACACAATACAATGGCGATTTAATGACAGTGTTGTTGGGACCAGCAACATTTTTATCACACCATTACTTACGGCTAATGCTACATACACAGCCAGAGTTTTTAATTCCAGTGGCTGCACAAGGGTTTACTCATTTCCTATTAAAGTCTACATAAAAGAAATTGCTGGGCCAACTAATTTAACCAATATTAGTTCAGCAGTCTGCCCTGGAGACTCTGTAACGCTTAGAGCAGCATCCGCAAATGGAGCCCCTCTTACATGGTTTCAAAATAATAATTCCATAGGAATTGGCGACTCCATAAGGATTGAAGTAGTTAACGGAGCTACCTATTTGGTTCGCTCAGGTACCACACCCGTTTGCTATTCCGCTACCACAACGGTGCCTATTACAATAACTCCTTCACCTGTTGGAACAATTGGTCTTTCAGGCACCACGATAACCTCGACCAATTTGTTTGATAGTTATGTTTTGTTGAGAGATGGCATTCAGATAGCTCAAAGCACTACCACAGGTACATTCACTTTTAACAACGCAACTTGTGGCAATTATCAGGCTTTGTTTACCAATACCGTAAATAATTGTGCACCTCAAATCTTTATGTCTATGAGAAGACAAAGTGTAGGAACAGGATGTGACAACATACTTATTTCGGGTAGTCCAGGTGGATTAGTGCTACCAGCAACTGTTCAAGGAAGAAAAGGTGGAGGAACTTACACTGCACCTGTTACTATTACTGGGTTTACGACAATATTGCCCAATTTATGTACCGTTATAGGTGGAAATAATAATACCGAACTAAGAATTGTTGGGGCAAACGGTTGTACTTACTTTTTTAGTCAAGCCACTTCAAGTATAACGACAAGCACTACTCCCACATTGAAATTTGCAAATTATTTGGAAGGTGACCTTTTGACCACCTGTACGATTCGCTCTAATACCGTGACCGTTGGTGCAAATGCACCTGGCATTTCACCATTTTCAAGTAATCTAACCAGATGTCAGGGTCAAACAGCTATAATTCAAGCAAGTGGCTCAGGCACCTTACGTTGGTACAACCAGCCAACTGGTGGCTCAATTTTAAGTACTGGCGCCAATTTCACAACACCTCCTTTAAATATTACTACCACCTTTTATGTAGAATCATTTTTTGCAGGTTGTGCCTCAGCCCGGAGCCCTGTGACTGTAACTGTTAATCCTGTACCCACTGTCACGATTACTCAAATGCTAGATACACTTTTCACATCTGCACAGGGCATACAATATCAATGGTTCTTTAATGGTAGTTTTATATCTGGTGCCAACAGCGCTTTTTATGTGCCTACACAGTCTGGTAACTATACTGTTGAAGTTACAACAGCTCAAGGATGTTCTGCAACATCTAATCCTTTCGTTTTCAACGTTTCAGGCCTTCCATCAGAGCAATCGTCCTCAGAAATCACTGTTTACCCCAACCCCTTCGAAAACGAGCTAAAACTCGACCTGCCTGTGGCTGCCCATTATCGCCTGTTGAACCTGTTGGGCAAGGAAGTGGCAAGCGGCCAATTGCCGGAGGGCAATTCCACCTTGCAAACAGAGGGCTTGGCCCATGGCACCTATTTGCTGATGCTGCAATCGGGTGACCGTATGCATACCATCAAAGTAATCAAGTAGATACTACTAACCTTAACCGTGTTAAAGCTCCGGCTCTGTTTCTGACAGGGGCCGGAGTTTTTATTTTATGACTCCCCTAATCAATTCAATCTAGAAAGTGTTTTTATCAATCACAAAGTTTAACAGATTGCATCTTCCTAAGGCGTACTACCCTAACGTATGAATTCAGCTCCCCAAAACTCCTGCCCTGTTTGTCAGAGTGTAAAACAATCTTTTTTCATAACCACCCATGCCATGATGCACACTCCTAATTCAGAGCAGTATGTTTTCAATCAATGCGATGGTTATGCATCGGTTTTTCTTACCAATAGGGTAGAGGAAGTGGACTTAAGTAAGTATTATACAGATAATTATCTGCCTTACAGAGGTTATCAAGCTTGGGGAAAGTTTCAATCTTTTGTGGAGAGTAGCCAACGAAGTCTTGATCAGCAAAGGGTGAAAGTGGTAAAACAAATGATAGGAAAGGAAAATGCACTACTCTCCCTATTGGACGTTGGCTGCGGAAAACCCAATTTTCTGGAAGCAGTTCAGAAGCAGCTTCCATCCCACTGCCCCGCTGGCGGCAAGTGTACCCACCACTGTTGTGATAAGGCTCACAAGCCTCTTTAATGCAAGTTTTGGCAATTTTGTTACCTTCATAGGGAGCAATGAAACTGTACTACCTGCCGGTCATCCTATATTGGTGCTTAACACAACAGGCCGACTACAGGCCTGGTCTAATGCAGGAGCGGCCATAGGCACCGGCACACTGCTTTGCAAACAGGCATCCTCAACACCATTGTGCTAAACAGAACTACAATCGCCCCCGTTTGCAACGGGGGTGTGCGAGAAGATCGTTTGTAACGATCAAATATTTCCGATCATTTAGTTATTATTGAGCATGTCTGGAGATAAATACTTTATAGCAGACCAAAACGGTATTTACTTTACAACTTCTACTATAGTTCAGTGGATTGATATCTTTACAAGGATTTCCTACAAGGAGATAATAGTAAACTCTCTTAACTATTGTGTTGAAATGAAGGGACTAGAGATTTATGCTTGGGTTTTGATGTCAAATCATCTGCATATGGTGTGTAGTGCAAAGGAAGGTTACAGACTTTCTGAGATATTTAGAGATTTTAAAAAGTTTACTTCAAAGCAGATTATTGAAGAAATCAGAAAAAGCAATGAAAGCCGAGCAGAATGGCTACTGGATAAATTTTCGTTTGAGGCAAGGAGAACAGGCAGAGCGGAGAATTATAAAGTGTGGCAAGATGCAAATCATGCTATAGAAATAGGTGGTTACATAGGAGTTGAGGAAAAGATAAAGTATATACACTTGAATCCGGTAAGAGTAGGTTTGGTTTATGAACAGGCAGATTATGTTTATAGTAGTGCTAGAGATTATGAAGGTACAAAAGGGTTAGTTAAAGTCGTCTGTTTATGAAAGTGTTGGTTGTGTTCGCTACAAGCGAATATCTCCACCGCCCCCGTTGCAAACGAGGGCGAGTGGGAACAGACCACATTTTTGCTTGCTTTGATTTTGGTATCCTATCTCACCAATAGAAACCCTAAAGTGTCTCGATTGTCCTCTATTTTAACACTGATTACAATTATTACCATTTTCGAGATTTTAGTCACGCTTGTTGAGCCTTATTTGGACAATTATTCAGGGGGCGTGCCGGTGTTTAAACTTTCCATGAATGTTGTCCTGGCACTTTCGCTCAATCCA
>DAINOB010000151.1:0-6048 GCA_036735585.1 Cytophagales bacterium
GAGTGCATGCAATGGGAGGCATGTCTGCTTTTATTCCCATCAAAGGCAATGAGGCTGAGAATTCTTTAGCAATAGAAAAAGTAATAAATGATAAAACACGGGAAGTAACCAACGGACATGACGGCTCGTGGGTTGCACATCCAGGGTTGGTAGAAGTGGTAAAGCAAGTGTTTGATAAGCACATGCCAGAAGCAAATCAAATTCATAAACGCCTGCCCGAATTAAAAATTACTTCAGAAGTACTACTCTTAGCACCAAAGGGTAACATTACAGAAGCAGGTTTAAGAAACAATATTGCCGTTGGCTTAAGATATCTTGAAAGCTGGCTTAGAGGAAGTGGAGCTGTTGCCATATACAATCTAATGGAAGACGCGGCAACTGCAGAGATTAGCCGCACACAAGTTTGGCAATGGATTAAAAACAAGTCCATCTTAACTGACGGTAGTGTCATAAACGTAGGTCTATATGAAAAAATCCGCGATGAGGAGCTCGACAAAATTAAGCTGGCACTTGGCGCTGATGAATACCAAAAAAGCAAGTATCACCAAGCCACAACTTTGTTTGATGACCTTGTAAAGTCAGAGAAGTTAGAAGACTTTCTTACCATCCCTGCCTATGCTTTTTTACCCTGAAATCGAATACAAGCAATTAAACTAAACAATAACAATGATAAATTCAAATGAACGTGCCAATACCATGGCAAATGAATGGAAAACAAATCCAAGATGGGAAGGAATTACTAGACCCTACACCCCTGAACAAGTAATTGCAATAAGTGGTAGCGTAAAAATTGAGTATACCTTAGCCAAGCTAGGAGCAGAAAGACTTTGGTCAAAACTAAACAACCAGCATTGGGTAGCAGGATTAGGAGCACTCACAGGCAATCAAGCCATTCAGGAGGTTGCTGCTGGGTTGGAAGCAATCTATTTAAGTGGTTGGCAAGTGGCGGCAGATGCGAATCTCGCAGGCCAAATGTATCCTGATCAGTCCTTGTATCCAGCTGATTCTGTTCCGGCAGTCATTCGGAGAATAAATAATGCCCTACTTAGACGTGATCAAATATCACAGCTGCAAGGAGATCAATCTACCCATTGGTTAGTACCCATAGTTGCAGATGCAGAGGCAGGATTCGGTGGCAACTTAAATGCCTTTGAATTGATGAAAATGATGATAGAGGCCGGTGCTGCTGGAGTTCACTTCGAAGATCAATTGAGCTCAGCAAAGAAATGTGGACACTTAGGCGGCAAAGTATTGGTACCAACCAGAGAGGCCATTGATAAATTGGTTGCTGCCAGATTGGCTACAGATGTCATGGGAGTTTCTACACTCATTATCGCAAGAACTGATGCGGATGCTGCCAATTTAATTACTTCCGATATAGACCACAGAGACCATTCATTTATTACAGGGGCTCGTACTGCTGAAGGTTTTTTCTTAGTAAAAAATGGAATAGAGCAAGGCATCAATAGAGGCCTAGCTTATGCACCCTATGCAGATTTGGTATGGATGGAAACTTCAAATCCCGACTTAGGATACGCTAGAGAATTTGCACAAGCCATGCACGCCCAGTATCCAGGCAAGATGCTTGCCTACAACTGTAGCCCTAGCTTCAATTGGGCTGCCAGCCTTAGCAAATCAGAAATGGAGAGCTTCAGAGAACAACTAGCAGACATGGGCTATAAGTTTCAGTTCATCACCTTAGCGGGTTTCCATGCGCTAAACACCTCCATGTTTGAATTGGCTTTGGCTTATAAAGAAAAGGGAATGGCGGGCTATTCCGAATTACAGGAACGTGAATTTGCATTACAATCAAAAGGCTTTAAAGCTGTAAAACACCAAGCTTTTGTAGGCACAGGTTACTTTGATGAGGTACAAAACATCATTCAAAATGGCAATTCATCTACTACTGCTATGGCAGGGAGTACTGAAGCCGCACAGTTTTTCCATTAATATTTTTGGTGTGTTTAAGGTGCTAGAGAAGCCTCCGATTCGGGGGCTTCTCTGCTTTAAGAGGTTTTGTAATCCTTAATAATGGACCACAGCTTTCGCTTGTTTGCATCATCTGTGCTCAGATTTTTAAGTGCAGGGCATTTAATTAGTCCTTGTTCACCATCTATAGAAATGTCTTTGCAAGTAGAGTCAAAATAAAGTACAAATCTTCTTGAGGTAGCTAATTCCTGTATGTTTTGAGTTTTTAGGGCATTAAATTCAATCATGTCATAGCTACCTAGCTGATAGCCGATAGAACCCATGATTTTGTTAAGTAATAAATATTCTTCACTCTCGGTTTGAGGCAAATGCTCAACTACTATTGCTGGTTTGGGGTTTTTATCAACAGAATAGAGAAGGCCTTGAAATAAGTAAGTAAATAACCCGTCACTAAATTGCATTAGGCTGGAGGGAAAAAGATAGATTTTATTTCTAGAGCATCTGAAGGCTTCATTCTCCCTGCTAAAACCAATCTGAGCTGCCTTCTTCTTAAGGCGCTTTCATATAGTTGACGCTCCTCTTCAGTTTCAGGATAAACTTCGGGAACATTACTGGGTACTCCTTTGGAATCAAGCGCTACAAAAGTGAAGTATGCTTCGTTGGTTTTTGCTTTTAATCCTTTGGGAATATCTTCTGCCCAAACTTTAATGTGCACCTCCATACTAGTTTTGAAAGCTCTTGTGACCTTAGCCTCAAGTGTAACAACATTTCCTAGTTTTATAGGTGTTGCAAAAGATACGTTGTCAACAGAAGCCGTTACAACTATTGAATTTGAGTGTCTTTGGGCAGAAATGGCAGATACAATATCCATGATATGCATCAATCTTCCCCCCATCAAATTACCAAGTGTATTGGTATCATTCGGGAGCACAAACTCCGTCATGGTTGCTAGAGAAGAACCCGCGGACTTTTTTAACATAAACTATTAATTGATTAGCGCTTAGGCGTAGAGTAACGCTTATTGGATCTATTCCTTGCTGAGGGCGACTTTTTGGAAGGCTTGTATTCGATAAATGCAACTGCTGAGAAGAATCCATCTCTACTGCCACTATTTCCTCTTTTTCTTCCATTGACAGCTCTCCTACCCTCATTGCTGTTTTTTAGGAATTCTGTGAGCTCTGGTGATGGCACAAAATCATAATTTGTGCTTACGCCATCTAAGTAATCTGTGGCAGTAAATCTGTAGGAGAATTCAGCTCCAAAGTATAAGTTTCTAGCAACTTTATATCTAACACCACCACCAATTGGAACTGTGAGAGTTACAGGTCTAAAAGTTGTTCCTTCCAACTGTAAAGAGCGCAAATCATACCAATTGCCTAATCTATCCTGAGTTCTTGGTCTAAAGTACATGAGACCAACGCCTGCCATAAGGTATGGACTGAATTTTATTCTGGTTTGTTTATTCTGAGGTATGAAATCGAAAATTCCGTGCACACTACCTTCCATATTTTCCGAAACAAAATTGATACCTCGCCTGCTATTGGGTGTACTAGGTGCATCACCACCCCACAATTGAAAGGTTGCAAATTGTAATCTCATGGAAATTCTTTCATGAAATCTAGTATTAAGTCCAAACTGTAGATAGGGCTTGGTGTACAAAACTTGTTTGTACTGAAAATGATTGTAAGAAACATCTCCAAAATAATGAGAAGTACCTATTGCAGCATGAAATGAAACTTCACCAATGGTATTATAGCCTGCATAAAGAGGATTGTTCCTGAGCCTTTTGCCTGGTTGAGCATAACTTTTAGAGGAACTCAAAAGAAATAATACAACTAGAGTAGTGTAACAGAAGGCTTTTGAGAAGATGAAACGGTACATGATTGGATTCATGACTTATAGGAAAGTGAGGACAAAAATAGAATTAACAAATAAAAAAACAAAACTTATCTCCATCCCTGCTCTCCTGTAAGAGGTACAAACTTGAAGGATCCAAAATTCTCAGTAACCAACTTATTCTCATCAAGTTTCTTCACTCTTATCATCTTTTGAGTTTCTTGATCACCTACAGGTATCACTAAAGAGCCTCCAATTTTTAATTGCTCTATCAACGCTTCAGGCACTCTAGGCCCCCCAGCAGTAACCAAAATTTTATCAAACGGTGCAAATACTGGTAGACCTTTGCTACCATCTGCTTGAAATTGCCTTAATCTAAAACCCATCGCCCTCAAGAGGTTTCTAGATTTCTCATACAACTCTTTGATCACTTCGATACTATATACCTCTGCTCCTAAGGCGCATAAAATTGCTGCTTGGTAACCAGAACCTGTACCAATTTCCAATACTTTTTCCCCCTGTTTTATATCGAGTAAGCTGCTTTGAAAGGCCACGGTGTAAGGTTGTGATATCGTTTGCTGAGCTGCAATGGGAAAAGCCTTATCTTCATAGGCATGTTCTATAAAAATATCATCAAAGAAATAGTGTCGTGGTACTTTCATAAAGGCTTCTAGGACTTTAGAATCAGAAATCCCTTTGGCCTCTAGTGTTTTTATTAAATTTCTTCGAAGCCCTTTGGCTCTGTAGTCGTCTTTCACCTTTATCTGAATCGAGAATATGAACTTAAAACAATGGTTTTTTCTTTAATTTGCATTATGCACAAAGTTTTGCGTTGGTTGCCCGGAGCGCTCTTACTTCTTTATTCCTGCAAAATTATCGATCCTGTAGAAAGGATACCATCATTTATAGTAATTGATTCCGTGGTGATATCACCTGGAAGTTTTGGGGGATTTACTGATCACGCAGTCACAGATATCTGGGCCTTTACTGGCACTGAATTTCTAGGTGTGTTTCCACTGCCAGCTCGCATCCCCGTGCTTTCTGATGGGCAAGTTACATTACAGCTAGATGCAGGAATATTTTCAGATGGCATTAGAACATTACGTATCGCCTATCCATTTTATAGAACACCTGTTCTTAACATGGCAGTAAACCCAGGAGAAAGCTATCATATTACACCAGTTTACACACTGCCAGAGAATATTGTTCCGAGAAACGAGACCCTTTATGAAGACTTCGAGGCACGAAGTATTCTGAGTTTCAACAAAACAGGCGACTCAGCAAACTTTACATTTGAAGTGGATAGCACCACCTATCTTTACCCAAATGGTGGCAATTTTTCAGGGCTCATCCGATCAAAGCCTGGAGAAAGCCGATTTATACAAATTTCTGATGTGGAGCAGCGGTTTATACAAGCAGGAAGAAATGTATTTCTTGAATTTAATTTTGCCTCAGATATGCCCTTTGTTGTAGGAGTGTTTGCAAGTACCTCTCAAGGAATAAACAAAGTATTTGATTTAAATCTCTTCCCCTCTCCTACTTGGAAAAAAGTATACGTTAACCTCACTGAAGAAGTAGGGCGCTTCCCCAATAATCGTTATAGAGTATTTATCGAAGGGCAGTCAGCAATATCTGGCAGTTATATAGCTATTGATAACATCAGATTACAGTACACAAAATAAACAAGCAAATGTTCAGCGGAATCATAGAAACAATCGGTAAGGTAGCTGATGTAAACAAGCATGAAAATGGCAATGTCACCTATGTGATTGAGGCAGATTTTGTACAAGAACTAAAGGTAGATCAAAGTGTAGCACACAATGGTGTATGTCTTACTGTTGAAAAAATCACCCACAAAGGCTATGAAGTAACTGCTATTCCTGAAACTCTTCAAAAGTCCAATCTTGGAGCCTTAACCCAAGGTGCATTGGTAAATTTAGAAAGAGCTTTGAAAGCAGGGGATAGACTGGACGGACACATGGTACAAGGTCATGTAGATACTACTGCCATTTGTGACTGGTATGAAGAAACTGGAGGGAGCTGGTCTTATGGATTTAGCTATCATTCTCAAGAAGGTCATATCACTGTGCCTAAGGGCTCGATATGCGTAAACGGTGTAAGCCTTACCGTGGTGGAGAGTAGACCAGGGTATTTTTCTGTAGCCATTATACCATACACCTATGCACATACAAATTTCAAGGTATTAACCCTTGGATCCTCCGTAAATTTAGAATTTGACATACTAGGAAAATACATCAAAGCATACTTGGATCAGATCGAAGT